>NZ_JBEOVJ010000054.1:0-55315 GCF_040295435.1 Streptomyces sp. NPDC002809 | reverse complement strand
ACAGGCAGCAGCGTGCCGGGGGCCGGCACTCAGCGCATCAAGAACCCTGCACGTTCATCCGTACGCGACTATGTGCGTTCACGTGTACGCCGACAACGAGGACCAGTTCACGTCGCTGGCGCTTGAACTCAGTCGGCAGGCGGCTGCGAACGTGACCGCGCTGAGGGAGAAGTTCGCGGGTCTGCCGGATGCCACTCGATACCTGACGTCCAGGCCGGTGCGGCAGGGGTTTCTCTGGGACAGCTTCGACGCTGGGATCGCAGCCGCCCTGGTTGGGGATCCGGACACGGCCCGCGATTACTTCGAACGAGTCCTTCGAGAGGACGCCCTGGTCCCGTGGGAGGTCGATGCCCAGGAGAAGGCGCGTGAACTTCACACGATCGCGGCAGATCGCGACGCCGTGACCGCCTGAGTCACGCGGGCCGTCGACTCATGCCGGCGAAGGCTGAGCCTGGATCCCGTGCCGTTTGCGATTAGCTGAGCGGACCCGCTCGTCGAGTGACAGAGCTGCAGTCAGGCAAGGAGGACTCGCTTCCGCAGCAGGCTGAAGCTGGCCCGGCCGTACATCTGGCGTTTGATCATTTTGATCCGGTTGACGTGGCCTTCGACGATGCCGGAGCTCCACGGCAGTGTCAGGCCGGCGGTGACAGCTGCGAGATCGCGTTCGACGCCGTTGACGAAGGTGTGGAGGGTGGGCAGGTCGTCGGCGCGAACCGCCTTGATCCATCGCGGGAGCTGGTCGCCCTGGAGTTGGGTGAGCATCTTCCCGAACGCGTGAACGTGCCCGGTGAGGGCATCGAGTTCGGGGCAGCCGGCGAGAACGGATTTGAGCTTCGTGTGCTCGCTCTCCGACAGGGTGTCGGGGTGAGTCAGGATCCAGACGGTGACCGTGCGTGGGGGACGGCGGACGGGCCGCAGGCGCGGTCGGGGATGTGCGGAACGGCTGGAGGTAGGCGCGGACGGCGCCGTTACGAGCGTCGGCTGGCTGACACTCCAGTCGGCGACCAGCCGGTGCTCATAAAGCTGACCGTGCGGCGTTTGTACTGCGACAACGCGCTATGCGGGCGTCGTACGTTCGTCGAGCAGGTCGCGGGGCTGACGTTCCGGTACGGAAGGCGGACGCCCGCTTCGCGCCGGGTCCTGGAGGCCGTGGCCGTCGCGCTCGCCGGCCGGGCGGGAGCCCGGCTGGCCGTGGTGCTGCACAGTGCGGTCAGTCGGACGACGCTGCTGCGGCTGCTGATGGCGCTTCCTGACCCCTCGTGGGAAGTGCCCAAGGTGCTCGGGGTCGATGATTTCGCCGCCCGCCGTGGGCAGCATTACGGGACCGTGCTCATCGACTGTGAGACCCGCAAACCGCTCGCTCTGCTGCCCGGGCGGGACGCCGGGACCCTGGCCACATGGCTGCGTGACCATCCTGGGATCGAGGTGATCTGCCGGTATCGTGCCGGCTCCTACGCTGAAGGTGCCCGCGTCGGGGCCCCACAGGCAGTCCAGGTCGCTGACCACTTTCACCTGTGGCAGAACCTCGGCACCGCGGTGGAGCAATGCGTGCGCCGGCACACAGGATGCCTGCGGTCACCCGGTTCCGACCCAGGTGACCAGCCGGACGTCGAACCGCCGCCGACAAAGGAGATGTCGCCGATCGAAGCCCGCATCCGGGAACGTCACGCCGTCGTCCACGCACTCCTCGACCAGGGCCATGGCATCCGGGAGATCGCCCGCGAGTTACACATGGGTGGGAATACGGTCCGCCGATGTGCCCGTGCGGCGCCCCCTGAGGAGTTGCTCGGCGGACGGCGGCAACCCCGGCCCAGCCAGCTGGACCCTTACAAGCCCTACCTGGACAGGCGCTGGGCAGAGGGCCACACCAATGCCGTTCACCTGCACGCAGAGCTCAAAGAGCTGGGCTACCGGGGCAACCACCAGATCATCAGTGACTATCTGCGGCCGCGGCGCCGACGCCGTATCCGCGTAGTCGGGCCCGCGCCGCCAGGACTCCGGCAAGTCACCGGGGGGATCATGCGTCACCCCGACCACCTCTCGGAAAGCGAGAGCAAACAGCTGACCGAAGTCCTCGCCCGTTACCCGGAACTCTCGGCGGCCCACCGTCTCGTCCGCAGCTTCGCCGCGATCCTCTCCACCCGCACCGGCCAGCATCTGAAGGACTGGGTTGTCAGCGCGCGAGCCGAGGACCTTCCCGGTGTTCACTCCTTTGCCGTCGGCCTGGAGAAGGACTGGGACGCCGTTGTCCAAGGCCTGACGAGCCACTGGAACTCGGGTCCCGTCGAAGGTCGCGTCAACCACATCAAGATGGACAAGCGCCAGATGTTCGGCCGCGCCAAGCTTCCGCTCCTGCGCAAACGGGTGCTTCTCACCGCCGCCCGCTGATGGCCTGCTCAGGCAGGACGAAGCCGTCGGAGTACGAACTCCGATGGCCAGCAGAGTGCTCGAACAACCACGTTGGTGACGACGAAGTACCCCGGACTCACCCATCCGTCCTCTTTGCTCACAAGCCCCGGACCGTCCTCGCGGTAGTAGCGACGCAACATACGGCGCAGCAACGGAGTCCCAGCTACCAACAGAACCGGTGCGGCAACGACTGCACTGACCGTCACGCCGAGCCGGATTGCATGGATCCTGGCGACGCTCTCTATCCGCATCTCTCCAGTCTGCCGATCAGGAGAGCCTCGTCCACCGCTCTCACGGAATGTGTGCCAGAACCGAGAACCGGTTCTGGTCCAACTTCTGTGGAGCTCTTACGCTCTGTAATCTGTCGGGACCGGATGGCCCTTCGTGGCTCGTTGACAGAGCCGTTTGGGATCATGCCCGTATGGACTTCGACCTCGCCCCACCGACCGGCGTTGGCCCGTTGCGAATCGGTATGACTCGACACGCGGCCAATACGGCGCTGGACTCGCTCCGCGATCTCTCTACGATTTCGGAGTCTGATCGGCCGGGGCAGCACATCTTCCGTCCCAGTGGGCTGATGATCAGCATCCACTGCGTGCGCGACATGCTTGAAGCCACCGAGCTGGGAAGGCCGTCGTCCCAGACGGACCGAGTCTTGTTCCAGGGTGTGGACATATTCGCGCTTCCGGCCCGAGAGGTTGTCCGGCGCGTCGCGGAGTTCACCTCGATCGAGGAAGATTCTGACGACGATGCTTCATTCATCGCCCCGGACTTGCTGTTGAGCTTCTGGCGTCCGTTCGCAGCCGACGAGGAGCCGGAGGAAGAGCAGGGCTATTACTTCAACTCGGTCCTGCTGGCTCGGCCTGGCTACTACGACACCCCTGCTCAGGCTGCGGAGCGGCTCCAGCAGAGCTCGTGACGGTTTCGTCAGGATGCCAGCAGGACTCGTTTCCGCAAGAGGCCGAAGCCGGCCCGGCCGTACATCTGGCGCTTGATCATTTTAATCCGGTTGACGTGTCCTTCGACGATGCCGGAGCTCCACGGCAGTGTCAGGCCGGCGGTGACAGCGGCGAGATCCCGTTCGAGGCCGTTCACGAAGGTGTGGAGGCTGGGCAGGTCGTCGGCGCGAACCTCCTTGATCCATTGCGGGAGCTGGTCGCCCTGGAGCTGGGTGAGCATATTCCCGAACGCGCGGACGTGCCCGGTGAGGGCATCGAGTTCAGGGCAGCCGGCGAGAACGGATGTGAGCTTCAGACGCTCGCTCTCCGGCAGGGTGTCGGGGTGAGTCAGGATCCAGCCGGTGACCGTGCGTGGGGACGGCGGACGGGCCGCAGGCGCGGTCGAGGATGTCCGGAACGGCTGGAGGTGGGCGCGGACGGCTCCGTAGCCGCCGGTGTAGCCGTGAGTCTTGATCTCTTCCCAGAGGGTCCAGGCGTTCGTGCAGCCCTCGGCCCATCGCCCGTGCAGGTAGGGCTTGAAGTCGTCGAGCTTGGTCCTGCGGTTCTGCCACTGTCCCTGGAACAGGTCTTCCGGCCTTGCGGCGTCGGCCAGCCGTTGGACGGTGCGGTAGGTCATGCCGAGCTGTCGCTGAATCGCGCGTCGGCTGTGGCCGGCGGCCAGCAGCGCGTGGACGGTGGCGTGCTTGGCGCGGGTGCGGTCGGCGAAACGGTGCCCGGTGGGCCATGGCGACCCACTCTCGGCCGGTTCCGGAGCCGGAGCCTTCTCCGGCGCCGGCTCGGAGAAGGTCGCACGGAGGCACGCGCGGTGATGGGAGACGCACCGCTCGGCCGCTTCGCCGAGGTTGCGCCAGAGGTGGAATCGGTCAGCGACCTGGACCGCGGTGGGTGCCCCGATCCTGGCACCCTCGGCAAAGTAAGGGGCGCGGTCGCGGCAGACGACCTCGATCCCCGGGTGATCGGCCAGCCAGGCCGCGACACTGCCTGCCTCGCGATCCGGCAGTAGGTCAACCGGCCTGCGGGTCTCGACGTCGACCAGCACGGTCCCGTAGACACGGCCCTTTCGCATCGCGTACTCGTCGACGCCGACCACACGCGGGTGCTGTGGCTGGGGTTCCGGGAGAGCACTGACCAGCCGCAGGACCGTGTTCCGGCTGACCCTCGCCCCGAAGACATCGGCCAGCCGGGCACCGGCGCGACCGGCCAAGGCGAGGCCGACCTCGGCCAGCACCGACCGCATCCGTTCGGTCCGCTGGCTGTACCGCCGGGTCAGGCCGGCAACCTGCTCGACGAACGTCCGCCGTCCGCAGGAGATGTCTTCGCACGTGAAGCGCCGGACACGAAGCCGCAGAACCACCCGCCGTCCTGCCACAGGGAGGTCAGCGGGAAACCGCAGGTAAGAGCCGTGCACCCGCCTCGACCAGCTTCCGCAGCCTGGGCACCGAGCCCCGGCCGTCCGGCATCTGGCACCAACTCGGATTACCTCGCCATCGTCCTCCACCGACTCCACCCTGATCCCCGGATCCGCCAGGAAGAGCAGCTCTTCCAGCCTGAGCAGTACCTCGCGCACAGTCAGAACCATCAGGCCGAACGCGATCGGCACCGGCAGTTTCTAGACGATCTCGCGAGACCTATCACCAAGGCCAACGATCACAGTGAGTAGGCAGACCACAGAAGTTGGACCAGAACCTGAGAAGCGACAGCACCCGCCTTCGCCGATGATCGGGGCGTCGAGCCGGGCGTGGGGTGCCGTCCGTGCTACTGGATGCTCCAGCGGTGCGGATGGTCGGGATTGGTCGGGCAGGCGAAGACGTTCAGCTCGCCGAATCGGCCCACGACGACTTCGGTGGGGGTGGCAGACCGATGGGCGGGCAGGTCTCGATCCTCAAGCGGTTTCCAGCTGCCGCTGCCTCCGTCCCATTCCGAGCTGTCGATGGTCAGCAGTAGGTGCATCGGCGTGCGGCAGGTCTGGCAGTCCATAGGGAACGGGTCGGTGGCGTGCCAGGAGGCGAAGCCGCCGATGCGCCAGCCGGGCGGGATGGACAGGTCGTACTGGTAGTAGACCGGATGGGCCTCGTTGGGCTGCTGCTCGGCCTGCTCTTCCTGGGCTTCCTCCCAGGCGTCGAGCCGGGCACACAGCTCCTCGGGCAGGAGGCCAGCGAACGGGTAGGAGATCACCTGCTCCGGGTGCAGGAGGCAGGGCTCGGGCACGAACCCAGCGGACCCGACGACCAAAGGCTGCGGGGTAACGGCCAACGCGTCCCCGACCTCCCACGACCGCCGCCAGCACAGATGCAGATTCAGGTCGTACCGGCTCGGGCCGTGCGCGTCGAAGGGGCACCAGAACACCTGGAGCAGGTCGCAGTCCTGCGGCCCCTGGGGCAGGTCCGGGACATCCCGCCGATACAACTGGGCCAGGCCGACCAGCGGCAGCGGATCCGTCTCCGACGCCTCGGGGAGCCGGTGCTCCAGGTGCAGCTCGGCCAGGAGTTCCCGTTCTTCCTCCGTAGGGCCCGGGTTCTGTTCCCGAGCCCACGCGGCAGCCAGGATCCGCCGGTAACGGTGGATGTCGGCCGGGCGCCGACCTCGCCCTCTGCCGTGGGCCTCATCGCACACCGGCCACGGCTCGTTCGCCGGCCACAGCATCGGGCCACCCACCGAGCTGTCAGAAATCTGCGGGCTGCCCAGTCGCGGGTGGAGCCGCGTCGTCGTACCCCGGTAAGCAGCCAGATCTGGGAAGAGCACCTCGACATCAAGCGGGCGCGGCGGCGTGGTCCTCGTCATGGAACGCGACCCTAGACACCCCGCGATCTTCGCGGTCGAGCACCCCGCCCGGCAGCAGTCTCTGCGGTGCTGAAGCTGCTGTCGAAACTCTTGGACTTTTCGATTCGCTCACCGGATCGACGGCCTCCCAAACCGGCGAACATTCGTTGTCCGTTCTCGCGGACAGAGTCAAGGATGCGAATCGCGCTGCTTTTCTCCAACGAGTTGACAGCCTTGACGCCCGGTCGGCCGGCCCGGCAGTTCGCCTCGTCCGGCATCCACTCTTTCTTTCCCTCTGGCGGGGTAGGAATCGTGGCGAACGCGCCTCCTCGTCCGGGATCCCCGCAAGGATCGTATGGGCGGTAAGGGACACCTTCACCGCCCGGCGGTTCTTCGGCCATGTCCATACGGTCCACCTGGCGCCCTTTACCTGCGCGTATGGATATCCGATGTCCTCGGCCAGGCGAACAGCGAGTACTCGGAGACAGCCGGAGACGGTCTCGCCATTCTCGTGCGCCTGACTCCCAACGGCGACGACGATGTGTGTCACCTGCAGATGGAGATCGGACCGATCGCCATGTGGGAGCCTCATGAGATGTTCAGTGCGCTGCACGCGGCTCTGGTTGCCTGACCGCACAAAACGTTTGGCCAGGCCACCGTCGCAAGCAGCTGTCCGCCCCAGCGGATTCCTTTCTCGCTTCGGATGCGGGCGGAGCTCCCCCCCAGCTCAGTCCTGCTGCTCCAAGGAATCGGCGAAGGCGCGGAGGGCATCGGCCAGCTCCTTCTTCGTGGGCAATTGGTCCACCTTCTTTTCCAGACCGTCGATGCGCTCCGCCAGTTCGTCGAGGCTTGCCGGAGTTGTGGGATTCGATGTGGGTCCGTCCGTGGGAGCAGGGGAATCGGACGGGTCCGGGATTCCGCCCGAGCCATCTGAGCTGCCACTGTCGGTGCCACCGGATCCGCTGACTGAACCGCTGTCAGCACCGCCGCTGTCGACACCCCCGCTGATGCCCCCGTTGTCGCTACCCCCTTCGTCGACGCCGCCCGAGACACCGACGCTTCCGGCATCGGACGACTCGGTGGGAACGGGCGTCGGGCCAGATGCTCCGTTGTCCTGGTCGGCCACGGCAATCGCCCCGCCCACACCAAGCACCACGGCGGCAACCGCACCGATCAGTGTCACTGTCACTCGGCGCGCCTGCATGTTCCGCATAAGTGTCATGCAACTGACATTAGCCACAGTTCGCAGTGGACGGATTCCTTCCAGGTATTCGACACAACAGAGTCTGCTCCCGCAGCGCCTGCTGGGTGTCCGCAGAACCCGAGAAGCTCACCGTGACCGAGTCGGCCCAGGTGGCGAGGTGGCCACACCTCTCCCCGAGCGCTCTCCCACGGCCCGCCTGGGCGTCCTGATCGCGGCGTACGAGTACGAGCTGGGCTCGCGCTTCCGCTGCCCTGCAAGGGAACCCAAGTGACCCGCTTCGGCATCGGTGTTCCTCCGGCGGCGCGCACGACCACGCCCGTCGAGTCCGTCCTCGCCACCTTGAGACTCCGCACCAAGGTCACCCGCGCCACCGGCGCGCCGCCCTGCCGCTGGCCTCGCGGTGGTCCTCAAGCTCGCCAAAGGCGTCCGGGAACGCCGGCGCGCGGTCACCGCACTCCACCTCGTCGCGCTCGTACGTGCCGGAACCGACTTCGAGAACACTCACCTCGGCAAGCATCTCGGGGAACCTGCCGCAGCATGACCACTTCAACCGGCTCGCAACTCTTGACGATCGCTCTTGCCGGCGCTTGCGATAAATGGTCACAGAGGTGGGACGAGCGTCACCGATCGCTCGGGCCGTGCAAGCCATGCAGGCCATGCTCAGCCGGCGAGGTGTCCCCCCGCGATGAAGGCCGCGAGCACGAGATAGATCGAGTTCACCATCACGAGCTTGAACTGGCCGAGACGTCCGTGGGTGACCATCGCGCCAACCATCAGAAGGATCCAACACAGGGCAGTCACCGGCACCATGACCGGTGCGATATCCAGGACTGCGGGCAGGATCAGGCCAACCGCGGCGAGCAGTTCAAGGATCCCGAGAGCCTTGACGAAGCCAACGCCGGCATTTCCGGTCCACTCGCCGCCATGCTGCGCGGCGAGCTTCTCCTTGGGAATGAACGTCTTGGTGATGCCGCCGAGCAGAGCGACGGCGGCAAGCAGCCCGGCAGTGATCCACAGTGCGGTGTCCATGAGGTACTCCTGATCTCGATGAAAGGGGGTTGATCGTTCGGTTCTGAGTCAGTCGCGCGTGGCACCTCAGGGCTGTCCCGTGATCCGTGGTAGATCGGCGCGCGGCGTCGGATGCGGTGCATCGCAAGGCGGAGGAGCGTCCGCATACTTGATGTGTTCGGGCGTTCCGGCAACGCGGCGAGGCGCCGTAGCTGTCGTCGTGCGCCCGCCAGGAAGTGCGGGACAGCCCTTAGCCCCGGGGAGTTACGGGAGGCGGTGAGCCGCCCAGCGGGGTGGAGTCCAAGTACCTGACCTCGTAGACGCGTTCGCTGAACTTCCAGCCGTCCGGGGTGCGCTGGTAGTGGTCGTGGTAGAGGGCGTAGTTCAGGTGGGAAGCGCCGTCGTGCATCCGCCCGAACTCCTGGATGTACGCGCGGCCGGTCGCGGTGTCACCGTCCAGACGTATGACGCCTGGGTGAACGTTCTGCACGAAGAACTCCCAAAGCCCTTGCCCCCACTCGACCCCGGCACGGATCTGGTCCCGGCCGATGAACTCCTTGTCGATGTGCGGCCACCGCATCACGCCTTGAGGTGTGAACAGCGATGCAACGCGTTCGAAGTCACGCATCATCACCGCGTCGGTGAGCTCGGCGCGCAGCGCCTCGATCTCGACTCGATCGGCGATCGACTGCATGGCGCTCATCGGTTTCCCCTGCCTAATCGATGTGTTCGTCAGGCAGGTGCTGCCTGTCCGGTAGTGGTGTACTCAGCATCGATCCAGGTCAGCAGGGGATCAATGTAGGGTTCGCGCAGGGATCCATAACATGGGAGTTATCCATGGAACTGCGCGACATCGAGATCTTCCTGACGTTGGCCGAGGAACTGCACTTCGGCCGCACCGCCGAACGGCTCCACGTTTCCCAGGCCCGCGTCAGCCAGGCCATCGGCAGACAGGAACGGCGACTCGGCGTATCCCTGTTCGATCGCACGAGTCGGCGCGTGAGCCTGACTCCGGTCGGCCGACGCCTCCGTGAAGACCTCCAGCAGGCCCTCGACCTCCTCCAAGCGGGCCTGGCCCGCGCCGAAGCGGCCTCCCTGGGCGCCGGCCAGACCCTGAGGCTGGGCGTCTTCGGTCACGCTGGACACGAACTACGCCCATTTGTCGACGCGTTCCTCGCTCGTCACCCCGGCTGCGACGTCCAGTTCGGCGAGATCAACGGCAGCGACCCGTTCACCGCGCTGCGCACCGGAATCAATGACGTGCATGTGCTGTGGCTGCCCGTTGCCGAACCGGACCTCACCGTCGGTCCCACCGTGCTCAGCGGAGGCCGGGTGCTGGCCATATCGACCAACCATCCGCTGGCCGATCGCGGCAGCGTGTCTCTGGAGGATCTCGCCGACAACCATGTCGTCGACCTGGGTCCCGAGGCCCCCGAGTACTGGGTGTCGGCCATGGTTCCCACGCGCACACCACTCGGCCGCCGCATCCCGCGCGGGCCCGCCGCACATACCTTCCACGAGATTCTCTCCCTGGTCACCGCCGGGCACTGTGTCCACCCGCTCGGCGAGATCGCCGCCCGCTACAACACCCCTCCCGGCATCGTGTTTCTGCCCATCCACGACGCCCCCACCATCCAATTCGCCCTGACATGGCGCTCCAACAACGACAGCCCAGTCATCCGTGCGCTGGCTCAAACCGCGGCCGACCTCGGCCCCATCTCCCTGTGAGCAGGAGGATCTTCCGGCTTCCCTGCCTCTGTGTCGTACCTCGCCGCCGTCGTGGCAAGGGTCGGCATGGTGAGCTAGCTGGTCTCCCACACGCCGGCGCCAGCCCTACGCTCCTGCACGCGCAAGTTGGGGATCGTCTCGTGGGTGAGGCGGCGGGTCATGAGGTTGATGGCGGTCTGCTGGATCACGGCGGCTGATCGGTGGGGGTGGGTTTCGTAGTCGCGGGCCAGGCGGCGGTGCTGCATGCTCCGAGCAGCGGGCCACCAGCACCAGGCGACACTCAGGGGCCGTTCCCGCGGGCACAGGAGCAGGGCGCCCCGCCATCATCGGGTACGGGCGCTGCGTTCCGATGACGAAGCCCGTCCAGTCACGCTGAGCATCGTGCTCCGTTGGGCTTGATGCACTCCAGGAGATCAGCGTTCGCGGCAGCATGATGATCTACTACGTAGATTGACGATGCGCCTGGCCGGTCTGCATGCCGGCTCCCGGCGGTGAGCGAATGAGGCGGCAATGAGTGAACTGACGAAGCCCGAGATCGATCTTCCGGAGGGTGAGGCTCCCACCGAGCTGACAATCCGCGACCTCGTCGTAGGGGACGGGCTCGAGGCGAAGCCAGGCAGGGTTGTCCAGGTTCACTACGTCGGGGTCACCTTCGAGTCCGGAAAGGAATTCGACACCTCCTGGGACCGGGGCCGGACGTTCAAGTTCGCCGTGGGCGGTGGCAAGGTCATCAAGGGCTGGGACCGCGGGGTCAGAGGGATGAAGGTCGGCGGCCGGCGCGAGATCATCGTTCCCCCGCGCCTCGGCTACGGCAACCAGTCACCCTCTCCGTTGATCCCGGCGGGCTCGACACTCGTCTTCGTGGTGGACCTGCTCACCGTCGCAGTCTGAGACCTTCCGCTCTCCAGCATCTCCGCCCGGAGCCAGGCCCGGGCAACATCTGCCGGCCGACCCCGACACCACACCCGTGCACCCTTCACCTGCAGCCACGGACACCGCACCGTCCTGCGAGCCGGCGCCCTGACCGCCGACGCTGTTGCCCTGAAGGCTCGCAAGGCCGCTCAGGCGGAAGACGAGCCGATCATCGGCACATCCCCGCTCCTCAGATGGGCGGTGAGACACCGGCGACCATCACGTCGCTGCACGAGTGGCGCCTGGCACGCCTTCCCCCGGACACCCGGTCGCTGCCGTCGGTGACCCGTACAACCAGCTGCTAGGACGCCGCCGCACCGACAGCAGCGACCGCCATGAGGGAGAATCCCACTGCCCCTGCCCCTGCCCCTGCCCCTGCCAGCGAGCCTTGACCGAGCAGGCCACCGACGCGGCGATCGACACCGCCTGCCCTCTGCCGTGCTTCCGTCGATCCGCAACGAGTTCAACGAGACCGCCGACCGGGCGATCAAGGACCATATGACCTACCGCGGCTTCCTCGCCATACTGCTGATGACCGAGCGCGGCGACCGGGCCAGGCGCCGTTCGGCACGACGGATCAAGGCCGAGGGCTTCCCCACGGGAGAGGTCCCTGCGGGCTTTCGACCTCGACGCCAACCCCAACATCGACGCCGCCAGCGTCCACGCCCTCGCCCTCGCCCTCGCCCTCGCCAGCTGTGAATGAATCAAGAAGAGTCAGCCACTCTGCCTGATCGGCGACTCTGCACCGGCAAGCCGCACATGCTCGTCGCCCTGGCCGCCAAGGACGCGATGAAGGGCTACCGCGTCCAATACACGCTCGCTGTCGGCGTACTTGCGAATGTGCTCAACGAAGTACAGATAGACGTGCTCAGTTGGAGGTCACCCATGACTGCGTTCACCACACGTGCGTCGACTGCCGACCATCCTGGAGCTCGGCTGACGTTGTCTCTGACATCCACGAGGAAGCTGCCGCCTGAGCTGGCCAGCAGGCCCGGTCGAAATTCCCGGCGCGGGCGTTGACCGTGCCCATAGAGTCCTGCCTTGATGAAGAGACGAGTGCAGTTCACCGAGCAGGTTGCGCGGTTCCGTGACTACATGCCGGCCGAAGATCGAGAAACGTTCCTGCGTCTGGTCGGCAGGATCGCAGCCGAGCCAGAGGGCGCTGACAGCCATCTCGCCTATATGACCGATACAGTGACCCGCTCGGTCTGGGAGGACCACGTCATGGTCCAGTACGTCGTAACGAGCTTCTACGTGGTCTTCATCGAACTCGACATCTACGACGCGTCGCGTGGCTTCAACGAGGTGTAGTCGGCCACGGGACGGCACCGATCAACGATCGGTGCCGTCCCGTGGGTCGAGTGCCGCCGGGCGAGGCACTGACCTCAGCACATCACCAGCTGGGCACTTTCGTCCGTACACAGTTGGGTACGTTCACGTGTGCGCGGACACTCGCCACGAAACTGGTGAACGAGCTGGTCGAGGCCGCCGACGAGTAGCAGCTCAACAAGACCATGGCCCGTTACGCGCGAGTGAACCTCCTCCGCATCGACGAGCTCGGCTACACGGAACTCGACCGCGGCCGCGCCGAACTCCTCTTCCAGGTGCTGACCGACCGCGAGGAGAACAACAGCATCGCGATCGCCTCCAACAAGTCCTTCGGCGACTGCACCAAGACCTTCACCAACCTTCGCCTCTGCGCGGCCATCGTCGACCGCCTCACCTTCAACGGCACCATCATCGAGACCGGCACCGACTCCTACCGCCTCGCCAGCACTCAAACCCGAGCTGAAGGGCCAGCCGGGGCCAGCCGGCGCACACTCTTACTCAACGGCCCTCAGCCCTCCGGCGCGGAGAGCCGTCACCGGTACGCACTTCCTGCGCTCGTGAGTTCCGGTCGTCCTGGGTGCTTTGCCTCTACCAGGCATTCCAGAGCACACCATGCCGGTGGCGGACCGGCGGTATGTCCACGCCATCAAGGTCGTGGCCAGCGCAGTGCAGCCCTCGGATCCGCTGGGCATCGAGTCGCCCCTGGAGCCGGGCGCGGCCCTCTGCCGAAGCTATCTCGACGGCAAACGAGCCCTTCCTGCAGTACAGCACCATCCATTGCCAAGAGGTGGTCCGGCGCAGCATCATCGCCGGGGCAGGACGACGGCCTTCACAGGCTGCTTGGGCCAGTTCAGCGTTCGCGTAGCGCAGGTCATACAGAAACATGGACTCCAACGCGCCCTCTCGGAGGCGGAGCTGACTGGGAGTCGTGCGGACAGTCCGGGACATCAGGAGCCTCCGTAAGGCCCTCTAGACTTTCCAGAGGCACCTACGGCGGGTGCGTAGTGGTCAGCACAACCCAGCTCCTTCGTCGGGCGGACGATCTACCAGGAGCACAGCAGTCGCGCGGAGATGTGGAAGCCGAAGGATTCTGCCCGCCCTACTGCCGGCTCAAGTCGCGCCAAGAGGTGAACATCCACGGCACTCAAGATCGTCAACTGCTGCCCGAAGTGCTGACCAATCGCTGCTACTTCATGGGGTTCTGGCTCAGTTTGTGTGATCCGAGCACCGTGAGTGACGGATGAACTCACTCTGGTGCGCCGGAAGTTGCCTCAGAACGAGTAGGGCACGAGTGGCTGGGCCGACACTTCGGTTCTGTGAATGAGATCTTGTTCCGGCTGCTCCTACCTGCAGTTCCTACTGATGTTCCGAGTGCGGGACGCAGGGTTGGACTCCAGTTGCGGGTCCGCCGGTTCGCCTGCTGGACCACCGAGTGCGGACGTCGCACGTTCGTCGAGCAGATACCCGGTCTGACCCGAAGGCACGACCAACGGACCGAGCGGCTTCGCTCGGCCCTGGCCGCGATCGGTCTCGCCCTCGCGGGCCAGGTCGGGGCTCGTCGAAGGGCATGTCAATCGCATCAAGATGCTCAAGAGTCAGATGTTCGGTCGCGCGGGCTTCGCCTCCTGCGGAAACGGGCTCTCATGTCCTGATCACCGAGCCATGCCGACGGAAGTCAATGGCAGCACCGTCTGCGAATGTGCAATCCTCCCTCCTCCCAGATGCCGAACGAGAAGACGGTGATGACCCGCGACGACGCTCTCAAACAGCTCAACCGCATCACGCGCGAGAGGGCATTCGGTTGGCACGTCGGGTCCGACCAGCTCATCCAGGCTGGGCTGGAGGCGCTGATTGCCGGGGTCGAGAGTCCCTCCCTTGCAATGCTGGCGGGTCTCCTCCGGAGCGAAGAGCCCGAGGCCCCGACGCTCTTCGACCAGGTGCTGGAGGAGTTGGGACTGCTCTTCCACCCGCCCGCTGACCGTCGGGCCGCGAAGTGGGCGTTGGCCTACTGGGTCGCCGGTCAGACAGCCGACGGATCCTTGGATCCCGCGGTCGGCACCCACCTCATCTGGGCAGACATCGCCTATGACCTCGGCTACCCCGACGAGCTGGAACCGCTCGTCCACTGCGCGCATAGCCTGGAAGTCTGGGAGGAATGTTGGGGGGTCTCCGTCGAGGAACTCAAGGGAGAAGCGGTTGAGGCGGCGAAGCAGTTCTTGAGTAAGGGGTCGGCAGGCGAGGCGGGGGGCACGACCAACTGTTCATTCTCGCCACCGGGATTGGTCGCCCGCTAGCTTGACCACTCACTCAGCGTGGCCGTACCACGGAAGCTGAGCCAGAACCACTTCATGTGAACGAAGCAACCGAAACCTTCGCCGAGCAGCCGCTGGTCAGCCTCACGGCTACGGAAGTTGGGCTCGCACGGAGGCTCCCGCCGCGCCGTCAGCGCAAGGTCGTTGCTGCGGCTCATTCTCCTCGCCGGCCGATGGCGGCAGGTTGGCCCCCGTGCATCCATCGGAGCTGCTGTGGTGGACGCTGCGACGGCCCTTCTGTCCATTGGAGTACGACGCCGCCCGGATGGTCTTCACCCGCGCCAACCAGTTACTCGGCACGAACTGGACTCTGCACGATCTGCGGCACAGCGCCGCCAAGAGGATGGTCCGCGATCCGAATCCTGACTCTCGCCGCCGTGCCGTGGGTCGTGATCGATGAACCCACGGAGCCGGGCTGCCGCACCGCCCTCAACCAAGATCGAGAACAAGTCCAATGAAGCGTGCGTCAAACGCCCTTCAGAACACGATCAAGTGCCGCCCGGCCCGCCGGTCCCCAGTTCGGCTTCCCGCCGGGAAGGCCACGATCTCCGTTCTGCCCCATGAGCATCAGGAAGAGACTCTTCATAGCGGCCAGCCCCCGGGCACGCCGGATCGCCGACTCGTCTGCATGCACGTACGCGTCGAAGAACCGTGAGGCCTTGTCCGCGGGTAGCAGCACCCATGCGGCCGCGAGGTCCCACGCCGGGTCACCGGCGAACATGTCGCCGAAGTCGATGATGCCCGAGAGCGTTCCGTCCGAGACGACCACGTTCGCGGGATGGAGGTCGCCGTGCACCCACACCGGCGGGCCTTCCCACCCGTGGGCCGCAACGGCGTCGTCCCAGACGGACCGGACGTCGGCAGCGATGTCGTCGGGGGCAACGGCCTGGAAGAAGTTCTCGAAGCTGTCCGCGCAGTCCCTGGGATGGGCGCCGCGGCCCGTAGCGGGCGGCGCCTCGGCGGGCGCCTCCACATGGAGTGCCTGAAGGAAGCCCGCCAGCGTGTCGGCCGCGTGGTCGCCGCGGCTGATCGAACCGTGGTCCAGCGGCTCGCCGGGAACCCACGTCATCACGGTCCAGTGCTTGGGAAAGCGCTCGGACGGCTCGCCAAACCGCACCGGGATGGGCACCGGGAGCGGCAGGCGCGGGGCCAGCACGGGTAGCCACCGCCGCTCGTTCAGCTGGAGTTCCGGGGTGGGGTCCATGCGCTGCATGCGCACGGCCAGCTCTCCCCCGAGGCGCCACATTTGGTTGCCCCAACCGCCCGCCACCTCGCTGATGGCCAGCCCTGCAAGGTCTGGATGTTGCTCCTGCAGCAGGTCGCGGACCAGGTCTGCGGTGATCTCGATCTCGGTGTCGGTCATGCGAAGCTACAGTACTGAGGCGGCGGGCGAAGCGGGCTCTTGCCCTCCGGGGCACCGCACTGCCCCTCCTCTGCCATCACCAAATCCGGTTTCGGAGAGCTGCAGATCAGAGGCTTTGGCACGGCACGGCACGGCACGGCCGCAGAATTCAGAGGAGCCTACGTCCGCTGCGTCTCTTGCGTCCGCGGCCCCCTCCTCTGCCCCGACCCGGCCCAGCGCGGGCGACTGGTGGAGATCCGGGAGATCCCATCGACCGCATCGCCGAATCTGAAGGTGCGGGCTGGCAGGGCGAGACCGAAAGGCTCCACGTCAGCCTGGCCGGCACGCATTCCAAGAGCGGCCCGACATCAGGCGGCCCGAGTCCGGTCCCGCATTCCGGCGATCGCATGGGAACCGGACCCGCTGTGTCGAGCAATCACAGTGTCAGGCTTTCCGGATCCGGTCCCGCACCTCCGGCCGCGCCTCGAACCCGGCCGCCTTGTACGTGGCTACGCCACCGACGTTGGAACTCGGCGTGCAAACACGCACGCTCGACGAGCCCATCTCCCGCAGCGCGGCCGCCCCGGCCACGGTGATCGCCCGGCCGTGGCCGCGACCACGGTGGTCCTCGTGTACGCCCATCGGCTCGACTAGCCCCGGCTTCCCCGGGCCGGCCGACCACACCGTCACCACCGCCGCCACGTCGCCCTGGTCGTCATAGGCGCCCAGGCAGCGGGCGTCTGCGTAGAACGGTGCGGCCGACATCGCGTGCCAGTACTCGCGCGTAGGCCTCGAGGTGTTGAACGCCGACCGCAGGACGTCGGCGAAATCCTGCGCCTGTTCCGGTCCTATCGCCCTGATCCGCGCGCCGGGGTCCCCCACCGGCTCCCCGAGGCCGCGGAAGAGCGGCGTCCACGGCTCGTCGACGCCCCATCCCTCCTTGGTCAACAGGTCGTGAAGCAACAGACCCGACGGCGCCTCGATCGACACCGCTCCTTCCGGCAGCACACCGCGCTCAGGCAGCGAGAGGTCCTCGACAAGCCGCCGCGCCAAGCCCTCATCCTGGAAAGCGTCCGGAGCGACCGTCATCCGCACCACCACCGGCGAGTCCAGCATCCCGACCGCGAGGATCCGTCCGTCCCTCCTCCAGGTCCGGACCACCGCAGCCGTCTCGGACGAGCCGAACCGGTAGTTCCAGCCGATGTCCCCCGAGTGCAATTGCATCGGCGCTCCGTCGTATTGCCATTCACGCAGCGCGGCCATGGCCTCGCGCACCCCGGCCCCGTCGACCGCCGGTGTTCCCAGCACAATCGTCATAGCCGGGATCAGACACCCCATCCCGTAGGGCCGCAACCGATTAACCGGCCCTGTAATGGCCCCGTAGCGGCGCGACTAATTGATCGTTTCAAAATGAGTTGAGCCCGCGATCCCACGCCTGGTGATCATGATCGGCAGGCTGTGAGGGCGTGCGCTGATCTTGTTCCATACGGCCTTTGGGAACACATGTCTCTGTTGCTGCCGCCCGTCGGCGAGCGTTGTCATCGACACCCCGGACGTCTGCGCGTGCCGGCCGGGCGGCGCTCGCGGGTGTGATGTACGTGCTGTGCGGACCGGTGCTGCCTGGCTGGACGCTCCGGCCGACACTTTGGGCTGCGCCGGAGTGTCGGCGTGGCGTCGGCTGCGGGACTGGACCGAGCCCGGTGGGTGGTCCGCCTGGACGCCGCCCTGCTGGCTGAGTTGCGGCGAGCAGACCCTGCTGGACTTGGACGGCCGTTCACTCGACGACGCTGTGCGACATCCCGTGAGTTCCTCTGAGCCCCGCCGAGTCCTTGCCCCCGCGGCCAGGGTGTTCTGTCTCCCTGGGGTGCTCTTCGCGCCGGCGACGTAACTTCAGGATTCTTGAAGTGTTCTCACTTCGTCCGATCAATCCGTGATCGGAATGAAGGCGAGGAGGCTCGGGTTGACGCCGGCAGTCGTACGCGACCTGCGCGAGTTCCGCGATCCGGTCTCGACGGAGGAGCTGGAGCAGTTCGAGACCGACGTGCTCGCCGGGTTCGTCCTCGCGCGGGCTTCAGCAGGGCTGGCGGACGGCACCATCCGCGGGGACGCCGGGCACCTGGACCAGATGCGGGCATGGTTCGGCCGGCCGCTGTGGGATATGGAGCCGGCCGACGCCGACGGGTGCTTCGGGAAGGTACTGCGGGGCTCGCCGAGCGGCACCCGGCTGGCCCGCGCGCAGGCGCTGACCACGTACTTCCTGTTCGTGGAACTGCGGCACAAGGTCGAGATCCACCGGATGACCGGGCGGGTAGTCGAGTGCCCGATCGACGAGAAGCCGAGCCCTGGTCATCGTGCTGTCCGGCTTCCGCGACGGTGAGTCGATCCGGTACTCCGAGCTTTCCCGGTCCTGCGCCTCCGTGGGCTTGCCGTCGTGCGGATCGCCGAAGTTCTCGACCGTCTCGGCCTGTTCACAGACGACCGGGCCCCCGCCGTCGACCGGTGGTTGGAGCGAAAGCTCGACGGGATGGCCCCAGGCATCCATCGCGCCGTCGAAGCCTGGATCCGTACTCTCCTCAACGGTGGCCCGCAGTCCGAGCCTTGCTCCCGGCACACGGCATGGGCCTACCTGGGCGAGATCCAGCCGGTGCTGCTGGAGTGGTCCAGCCGCTACGACCACCTGCGGGAGGTCACCCGGGAGGACATCATCGCAGTCCGGGACGCTGTCACCGGCAAACAGCGCGAGAGCCGGATCGTCGCGCTGCGGTCGCTGTTCCGGCACGCGAAGAAGAACGGCCAGCTCTTCCGCAACCCCACGATCCGCATCCGTGTCCCCCGACAGACCGGTAGCGTCCTCCAAACCCTCGTCCAGGCGGACATCGACGCGGCCATCGCCAACGCCGGCACCCCGGACCTCCGGGTCATCGTCGCCCTGGCCGCCGTCCACGCGGCACGGCCGAAGATGATCCGGACGGTTGAGCACCCCGATGAGAGCGGCAAGGCCGGCGGCACCGGCCGGGTCATCCGCGTAGCGGGTGGTCTCGAGGGGACCGACCTCAGGAAGGACGATGCCCTCCCGGGCCAGAACATGGACCAAAGCCAACAGCGCGGTGCGGGCATTGCCATCGGTGAAGGGGTGGAAGAACGCCACATCGAGGTAGGCGCGGGCCGCCAGCGGGATGTCCGAGTTGTTTGCCTCGCGCAGGCAGGAATCGAAATGCTGCCCGGCCGAAACCACCGTACGCTTCGCCGCTCCCACCGTCGGCCGGACCGCCATTCGCGCAGCGGCTGCCGCAACAGGCCTGGCGCTCGCCTGGTCGTGCTGCGCTGCGCTGGATCATCGCCGTGGCGGCCGCCGCGACCCGCCTGCCGGGCCGGACCGCAACCGTCGCCGAGGTGGAACACCTGCATGCCGCGGTGCGCCGCGCGGCCCGGATATGCGTCAGAAGTGTCTCGCAGAACACTTTGGTTTTGAGAGGCCTTCTGCGAACGGCGACCTGGGGAAACGTGATCGCTCCGCAGCGTCTCGCAGAACTCGCACAGATGGCCATTTGTGAGAATGACGGCCGCCGACGCCGACGTGTACCCGACTTCGTCGTGCTACCCGGGATCATGGGAGGGGGTGTTCTTCGCCCGCGTCGAGGAGCTCGGTCACGAGCCGACGGGCGTACGCGGCGTCGAGTCCGGCCGGGCGGAAGAGGATGCGGTACATCATGGGGGCGACCACGCGATCCATCGCCGTCTCGACGTCGGGAGTTTTCTCCTTGCGGCCGATCGCGCGGGCGAGTATGACGTCGACCTGTTCGGCCGCGTAGGCCGAGCACTGACCGGCGTTGCTGCCGTCCCGGTCGCCGAGCAGAGCGTCACGGATGTAGGCGCGGCCGGAGGGGGACGACATCTCGTCGAGGAACTGTTCGGCCCAGGCGGTCAGGTCGGACAGCAGGTCGCCGTGGTTCTCCGGCGCTGCGTCGGGCCGCAGGCGCTCCACCGCGACGTCCGACAGCAGCTCCTGAAGATCGCCCCAGCGGCGATAGATCGTCGAGGGGGTGACTCCGGCACGCTGGGCGACCAGCGGGACGGTCACCGCGTCGCGGCCCTGCTCCGACAGGATTTCGCGGACAGCGGTGTGCACCGAAGCCTGGACCCGTGCACTGCGCCCGCCGGGGCGCGCCGTCGGCTTACGACTCATGACTCCACCTTAAAGCACGGATATTGCGTTTAGGAGGAGCATGCCGGCTCGACGGCGGCGCCAGGGCCCTCTTGTCTGTCTCCTCGCTGCGGGTATCCGGTCCTGATCCCGACCGGAGCCGAACGCATGTGGGCCGGGCCGGACGGTTCCGGCCCGGCCCATACGCCGTTCTCAGGCGGTCGGCGCGAGCGGTCGGGCGGACTGCGTCCGCTCGTAGGCGTGGCCCACCCGCAGCAGCTGCCGCTCGCCGAAGGGCCGTCCGAGCAGCTGCATGCCGATCGGCATGCCCGCCGTGTCGTGGCCCACCGGGACGGACAGAGCGGGCACTCCGGTGATGTTGGCCGGGGAGGATAGACGCACGTAGGCGTCGGAGACGGCCTCGGTCGATCCGTCGTACCAGGTGACACTCTCCTGACCGGCCTTCACCGCGGTCATCGGGACCGCCGGGGCGGCGATCACGTCGACCTTCTCCAGAATGCGGGCCCATTCCTCCTGCATGAGCGTCCGGGAGCGCTGGGCACGCAGATAGTCGCCCGCGCCCATCAGCTCACCGGCCTCCAGGAGGATGCGGACGTCCGCCTGGTACAGCTCGGGGACCGTACGCAGCGTGCCCTCGTGGTAGGCGGTGGCCTCCGGCACCATCAGCCCCCACTGGGTGGCCTGGATGTACCGGGTCATCGGGATGTCGATCTCGACGAGATGGGCGCCGAGCGTCTCCAGCTGCGCGATGCCCTGGCGGACGGTGGTCTCTATCTCCGCGTCGACATGGTCGAAGTAGTAATTGCGCGGCACCCCGACGCGTACGCCCGCCAGGTCCGGCTCCCGTTCCGGCCGGTAGTCGACGGCGGGGGTGTCCAGCGAGGCGGGGTCGCGCGGGTCGTGCCCGGCGAGGACGGCCAGGACCAGGGCTGCGTCCTCGACGGTGCGGGTGACCGGGCCGACGTGGTCCAGTGACCAGGACAGCGACGTTACGCCGTGGCGTGGCACCAGTCCGTAGGTCGGCTTGAAGCCGACGACCCCGTTCAGCGCGGCGGGAACCCGGATCGACCCGCCGGTGTCGGTGCCGAGGGCGAAGGTCGCCGCCCCGGCCGCCACCGCGACGGCGGACCCGCCGCTGGAGCCTCCCGCGACCCGGTCGCGGTCCCAGGCGTTGCCGGTCTGCGGGGTGGTCAGGCCGTAGGCGAACTCGTGGGTGTGGGTCTTGCCGACCAGGACGGAGCCTGCGGCTCGCAGCCGGGCGGCGACCGTGCTGTCGGCGGCGGCGCGGTGGCCGGCCCGGACCCGGGAACTGGCACTGGTGGCCGATCCGGCTACGTCGATCAGGTCCTTGAGCCCGGCCGGGACGCCGTGGAGCGGTCCCCGGAACACACCGCGGGCCGCTTCCTGCTCGGCCTCCCGCGCCGCGCCGCGAGCCTGCTCAGCGGTGACCGCGACGTACGCCTCGACGTGCGGGTTCACCTGGTCGATGCGGTCGAGGACCGAGTCCACCAGCTCGACGGGGGACAGCCGACGGGCTCGGATCTGCTGCGCGGCGTCGGCCAGGGTCAGTTCATACGGCTGCATCGTGCTTCTCCTTTCCCGCGCGGTAGGCGCTGGCGGGCGGGGTGTCCCCGAAGTCCAGCTCGCGCAGGACCGCGACGACGGAGTGGATGTGGTTGGCGGTGGCGGCGACCGCGGGGTGGCGGTCATCGGGCAGGGGAAGTCCGGCACGGGCGGCCCAGCGGGCGGCCTCGGGCGGCGTGAGTTCAGCGGAGGGCACGTGGTTTCTCCTGATCAGGGGGCGTGGCAACGAAGCACCCGCGCTAAAAGCCAACGGTTTGCTTTAGTTCGACCGTAGGACCTACGGTCGAACTAAAGCAAATTCTTTGCGTTTACGGAAGGAGTCCCATGCCCGGCGTCATGTCCGGCGCGCCCGCGATCTCCGACGCACCCGCGCACGTCGCTCACCAAGCCACTCGCACCCGTACGAAGAGGCTCACGCGCACAGCTTCTTTCGCCCTCAACGTGTCGATACTCGCGGCCCTCCTGGCCGCGTCCAGCGCTCCGACCCCGCTCTACCCTCTCTACCAAGACCAGTGGGGCCTCTCCGCGCTTGCCGTCACCGTGGTCTTCAGCGCGTACGCCCTGGCCCTGTTGCTGGCCCTGCTCACCACCGGAGCGCTCTCCGACCACCTAGGGCGTCGCCCCGTCCTGGCAGGCGCCCTGCTCATGGCGGCTGCCTCCATGGTTCTTCTGGCCTCAGCGGACGGCGCGGGCTCCCTGACCATCGCCCGGGTCCTGCAAGGAGCGGCCACGGGCGCGGCCACCAGCGCCGCGGGCGCGGCGCTCCTCGACCTGGAAAACCCCCGGCGCCCGGGCCGGTCCGTCCTGGCCAACAGCGTCACTCCGGTCGCCGGCATGGCCACCGGCGTGCTCGTCTCCACCCTGCTCGTCCGTTTCGCCCCCGCCCCCACCGTCACCGTCTACGTACTGCTGGCGGCGTTGTTCCTCGCCCAAGCGATCGCGGTCACCTTCACCACGGAGACGGCCCACCGCCACGCGGGAGCGCTGCGGTCGCTGCGCCCGCGGGTCAGCGTCCCGCCCCCGGCCCGCTGGACCCTGCTGGCCGCGGGCGCCGCTATCGGCACCGTCTGGGCGCTGGGCGGCTTCTACTCCTCCCTCAGCCCGGCCCTCGTACACCTGGTGGCCCCCGACGCCCCGCAAGCAGCCCGCGGCATGGTCTTCTTCACCCTCAGCGCCACCGCCGCGCTCACCGTATGGGCGCTGCGGCGAAGGCCGCCCCGTGCCACGGCGATCGGCGGCTGCATATCCGTCCTGCCCGCCGCAGCCCTGACTCTGAGCGGTCTGCACGGCGCCGGGCTGCTCGCCGTCTACGGCGGCGCGGTGCTGGCCGGCATCGCCTTCGGCGCCGTTTCCCAGGGGGCGCTGCGTATGCTCCTCGCCTCGCTCGACGAGCGGGACCGCGCCGCGACACTGGCCGCCTACTACATCCTCAGCTACCTCTCCATGAGCCTGCCCGCCGTCGCTGCGGGCGCCGCTACCCAGCACTACGGGCTGGGGACCACCTCACACGCCTACGCCATCACCGCCGCTCTCCTCGCCCTGGCGGCCCTGGCGGCGCTCACCGCGTCACGACGCGGGGCGGCCCGCCCCGAAGCCGACCGCTCCCACTGAAGAGAACAAGGAAACGACACAATGCACACCTCCCCCGCCGCCACCCCCATTCCCTCCTGGATCGTGGGCGGCGTCACCGTCAACCGCGTCGACGAAGTCGCCCTGCCGCCCGCGACCGGACCCTGGCTGCTGCCCGACGCCACCCCTGAGGTGGTGACCGCCCAGAACTGGCTGCACCCCCACTTCGCCGACCGGGACGGGATTCTGCACATCGACAGCCACAGCTTCGCGTTCGTCGTGAACGGGCTGCGCGTTCTCGTCGACACCGGCATCGGCAACGGCAAGGAGCGGGCCAACCCGGCCTGGCACAACCTGCGGACCGACTTCCTGGAGCGCCTCACCGCCGCCGGTTTCCCCCCGGACTCCGTCGACCTGGTGATCCTCACTCACCTGCACGCCGATCACGTCGGCTGGAACACACGGCAGGTGAACGGCGAATGGGTCCCCACCTTCCCCAACGCCCGCTACCTCACCTCCCGCGCCGAGCGGGAGTTCTGGGCCACGTACGACATGGAGGAAGCACGCGAACAGATGTTCCGCGACTCCGTGATCCCGGTCGAACAGGCGGGCCTGCTGAGCACGGTCGACGTCCCGCACAAGGGGGCCGAGATCAGCCCCGGCCTGCGCTTGATCCCGACACCCGGCCACACCCCCGGCCACGTCGCGGTGGAACTGACCAGCCAGGGGGAGACGGCGCTGATCTCCGGCGACTGCGTCCACCACCCCGTCCAGCTCGCCCACCCCGCCATCGGTGCCTGCGTCGACATCGACCCGCGGCAGTCCGAGGCCACCCGCCGCAAGCTGCTCGGTTCCCTCGTCGGCACGGACGCCCTCCTCCTCGGCACCCACTTCGCACCGCCCACCGCCGGCCGCGTGGTCGCCCATGGGGACGCCTACCGGCTGGAGCCCGTCCCCGCTTCCTGATGCCGTTGCCACGCCGTCTCGGTCACCGCAGGCATGGCCCAGCCCCCTCAGACCCCACCAGGGCCGCTCCTCTCGAATTCGCCGCAAGGTCGAACACGCCAGGGACACGTACGCGAAAGGCGTCCACCAGCACGGCGCACGCAAAGATCAGCCCTCCCTCGTACGGGGGGGATGCCCGGCTCGAGTCGATGGGTTTCCCGCGCAGGAGTCGTATCGGGCGGGGGACGTCGACCTGGGCAACCGGCGCATCACCGTCGGCGGCCACGTCCGCCCGCTCGACGACCTCACCCGCCGGGCGGTCCTGGACTGGTTCGGCCACCGGCACAGCCGCTGGTCCAACGCGGCCAACCCCCGCCTGCTGATCATCCAGAAGACCGCCGTCGAATTCGGCCCGGCTGGCAAGTTCTGGACCGCCCGGGCCGCCCGCAACCTCACCGCCACTCTGGAACGGCTCCGCGTTGCCCGTCAGCTCGAAGAGGCCCTCCCCCACGGCGCCGACCCCCTCCACCTCGCACTCGTCTTCGGCATCGACGAGAAGACAGCCATCCGCCACGCGGACTCAGCACGAACGCTTCTGGGCGAAGAAGCCGAGCAGTCATCGCAGTGAAACCCGCTCGCCCTGCTTACCCCATGACGAGATCATGGCCCCATGCCGTCGACCGAACCAGCCGCCCGTGAGCTTCAGGACCGCGCCGTTCTCTGGAGCATGGGCGAGATCCGCGCAACCGACGTCGTTACCGCTGCCTGTGATGCACTCGTTGCCGGCCTCGACAGTCCTGCCCTACGGATCCTGGCCGCGTGCACGCGAGCGGAGGCGGACTACGATGTCCCCGACCTCCTTCCCCCGGCACTCGACGAACTGAGCCTCACCTTCCACCCAGCAGGCAGCCTTGCCGGACAGGAAGCCGCGGCGCGAGCACTTGCCGTCAGGATGCTGGCCGGCGAACTGACGCCACGCGAGCTGGCCTTCAGAATCCATCAGCGCTTCGGGCACGAGCTGCCTCTGGCCGAGCAACTCGCCAACCTGGACGACGACTACGACGTCCTCGAATACGGCGACAGAACACAGGCGCAGGTCGACGCTGATGTCACGACCGAAGCTCTTCGACTCACGCAGCACCCTCGTGTTCCAACCGAACCCACGGGTCCACCGACCTGAAGCAGACCGGTGCACCCGTGGGTTCAGGCTGATGGACCTTCGGTTTCCTTGAACCCACGGGGGTCACATGTCCGGACTCTCAAAGACATCGCCGGGGGATAAGAAGTCAAGAGGGACCGCGAGTCTTGATCACCACTGAGGCCGCTGGTTGGCTGGCCAACATGAATGATCTCGCACCCGTTGCATGGCCGCCTGCACCGATCAAGACCGAGAGGCTCGTGCTGCGTGAGCCCGAGGCCTGGGACCGTGCGGCGTTCATCGAACTGCACGCTTCGTGGGAGGTACACACCTATCTCGGCGGGCCCCGCCCGCGTGACGACCTTGAACACGAGATGCCCGAGCTGCCCGGGCGCCGGCCCGGGAGTTTCGTCGTCGATCTCGAAGGGGCGATGATCGGCCAGATCCTGCTCAGGAGAGCAACGGAGCACCTTTGCCCCACTGCCGTGGGGAAGATCGATCTCGGCTACCTGTTCCTGCCGCAGGCATGGGGATTCGGGTATGCCGCCGAGGCGTGCGCGGCAGCGCTGGACTGGCTCGAAGACGTCCTTCCGGGTGAGCCGGTGGTGCTCGCCACCCAGACCGCCAACGTCCGTTCGATGCGCCTCGCGGCAAAGCTGGGGTTCACCGAAGCAGAGCGGTTCCGGGCCTGGGACGCCGATCAGTGGCTCGGCCTGCGGGCCCCGCTCACGCCCAGTTGAGTTCGGGCTCGACAGCGTGGCTCTGTCGAAGTGCCGTTGCTCTCGTTGACGAAGCCGGTCGGGCTGGCGGGAGCATGCAGCCGCTGGAAGGAGTGGAGCAAGGGCCTGCTGTTCGTCGAACTCCTGCTGGGTCTTGAGACAGTGGCCGAGCTGGCCGAGGAAACGGTTCAGCAAGTCATTGCGCGGCGGCATGCCTGTCTCTGCACTCGGGTCGGCGTCGGTAGTGCACGTTCGCTCCCGGTGAGGCGGTGAGGCGAAGGCCCACAGGAGGTCGGCGTTGATGAGGCGGTTGTCTTGAGTAACCGGCGGCTGACGAAACGCTTCCTGCCGGAGGCCCGCGTGATGGGGGGCGGATCCGGCGTACGACTTCAGCGCCCGGGCGTCGGTGAACCATGCTCGGTCGTCGCCCAGCTCGGCGAGGACGCGGGCGCCGAGCATGGGCCCAAGGCCCGGGAAGCTGAGCAGGACCTCGCTGTCGGCGTGCTGGTGAAAGGCGGCTGCGGCAGCTTCCGCGAGATCGTCCGCAGCCTGGTAGGCGGTGTCCTGTTACTTGAGCAGAGCCAGCAGCTGGCGACCGAAGGCATCCTCGAAGCCGGGCAGCTGGCGGACGTGCTCGGCGCGGAAGATGGCCCGCAGCCGCTCGGCTTCCGCGTAGCAGCCGCTGAAGCTGCCACTGCGTTTGAGGGCGCCCCGCAACTGGGCAAGGGTGAGCTTCGCAGCCTTGGACGGAGTCGGTGCCAGAGAGTGAGAATGACGCGGGCGGCAGCTCTGGTCAGGCCGCCTTGTTTGCCCTGAAAGGCCAGCAGCGCAGCGGGGTAGTACTCGCGCAGGAGCGAGCGGACCTGGCTGGCGACCTGCTGCCGAGTCCAGACGGTGGGTGTGCATTTCGGTGCGCAGGATGTTCCCCAGGATCAGGGTGTCGCCGGGGAGAGGGGCCTGCCGCCGGTCTTCGAACGGGTGCACTGGTCGCGTACCGGGCAGGGCGGCAAGTTTCTTTGTCGAATTTGATGACGGTGGCATTGGTCCCACGCTGAGTCGCGGGGGCTCCACGAAGTGCTGGTGTCCCCGCGTGAGGCAGGTGGCCTGCCGCTTGTACCAGTCGATGGTGAACTCGGCGCGATCGAACCCGGAGACTGTACGTGCCTGGGGCGAGCTGTTCAGGACCGGAGTCGAGCGCCTGCGTTCTGGACGCGCAAGCCTCAAGACCTCGGCCAATGTCCATGCAGCCAGTCAGGGGGGCGCACCAACTTGACCATGCGCCAACCGGCCTGTTGTTCCGGATTCCGAAGTCGGCGGCCGACCGGATCATCCGCATCGGCCCTCTGCCGGCCTTGCCGCCCAGACGCCGGTTCGCGAGGGGCACTGCGCTGATCGCGAACGGGACGTTGGTGCCCACCCGCGATCAGGCGGGTGAGTGTCGCGAGGCCGCTCGTGATGGGTGCGGAGGGCGACGGCCACGGAAAATCGTCCCGGCCGTCTCGGGCCGACCCCGCTACCCCGCGGCAGTCCGGCTGCACGGCCCTTGTGTCCGCCCTCGACTCACCGGGGCCTCCGTGCGGGAGCGCATCCGGCCACTCACCGGGACATTCCGTCGAGCACGGCTCAATCCTGCGGGTACCCCGCCAAACATCGCGCGGCCGCGATCATCGTATCGAGTTAATGTCGCCGATTTCTCTTGGTCCCGGGCAGGGGACGGCCTCTAGGGTTCTCGTGGATCTGGACGGATTCCCGTCCCTACAAACCTTTTCCCTCCTCTTGCCCGGCGGCGTCCGCATACGCACGTCGCCGCCCCGACCAAGGAGAGCTTGCCTGATGACTGTTGAACCGAGTTCGGACGTACGACTGGAACTGCCCCGGCAGTCCAGTCTGGGCACGGCGGCGGCTCGCAACCTCGCCACCACGACCAAGTCCGCTCCGCAGATGCAGGAGATCACCTCTCGCTGGCTGCTGCGGATGCTTCCCTGGGTGGAGACCAAGGGCGGCGCCTACCGGGTAAACCGCCGCCTGACGTACACCGTCGGCGACGGGGTCGTGGAGTTCGTCCAGGACGGTGCCGGGGTCCGGGTGATCCCCCGTGAACTCGGCGAACTGGCCCTGCTGCGCGGCTTCGACGACGTGGAGGTGCTGACCGCCCTTGCCGATCGGTGCGTCCAACGGGACTTCCGGACGGGAGAGACACTGGTCGAGCGCGGGACGCCCGCGGATGAGCTCCACCTGATCGCTCACGGGCGCATCGGCCAGACGACCGTCGGCAGTTATGGCGACGAGGTCGTTCTCGACGTACTCGCCGACGGCGACCGGTTCGGGGAGAACGTACTGCTGGACGAGGACGCCAGGTGGGAGCAGACAGCCACTGCCGAGACCTCGGGCACCCTGCTCACCCTGTCGCGTGCCGACTTCGCAGCCGTACTGTCCACCGCTCCAAGTCTGCGGAGCCACATCGAAGAGTTCGCATCGCATTCCCGCCTCCGGCAGAACCATCGCGGCGAGGCGGAGATCGCGATGTCGGCCGGCCACGTCGGCGAGCACGAACTCCCCGGCGCGTTCGCCGACTACGAGCTCAATCCGCGCGAGTACGAACTCTCGGTCGCCCAGACCATCCTGCGTATCCACACCAGGGTCGCCGACCTCTACAACGGGCCGATGAACCAGACCGAGGAACAGCTCAGGCTCACCATCGAGGCGCTGCGCGAGCGCCAGGAGCACGAGCTGATCAACAACAGGGAGTTCGGCCTCCTGCACAACGCCGACTTCAAGCAGCGAATCCAGCCGCACTCCGGCCCGCCGACCCCGGACGACATGGACGAACTGCTCTGTCGCCGCCGAGGCTCCAAGTTCTTCCTCGCACACCCCCGGACGATCGCGGCGATCGGGCGCGAGTTCAACTCTCGCGGGCTCTACCCGGACCACGTCGATCTCGGCGGGCAGCAGGTGCCCGCGTGGCGCGGGGTTCCCATCCTCCCCTGCAACAAGATTCCCATCACCAAGGAGAAGACCAGCTCGATCCTCATCATGCGTACCGGTGAGGAGAACCAGGGCGTCATCGGTCTGCATCAGACCGGGCTTCCGGACGAGTACGAACCGGGTCTGTCCGTGCGCTTCATGGGCGTCGACGAGAAGGCGATCACGTCCTACCTCGTCAGCACCTACTACTCCGCCGCCATCCTCGTGCCGGACGCGGTCGGCGTGCTGGAGAACGTTCAGATCGCACGCTGGCCCAAGTAGCGGATCCGGCCCGCCGAGGCACGTGTGACGCCCGCGAATCCGTCCGGCCGGTCGCATGTGCCCGGAGGGCTTCGGGGCAGCCGACCGCCCACCCACCCACCGAGGAGCCATGGATGCCCGCGCCTGAGCTGACACCTCCGCAATCGAGTCTGCCGGAGGCCGCTTCCCATTTCGGGGCGCATGTACTGTCCGACGCCGTGAGCCGGGCTCGCGACATCAAAGCTGCCATCGGCGGCCCGCCCGGCGCGCTTCTTCCGCCCGCACCGCCCGTGGGATCCGCACCCGCGCCGGTTCCTCCCGACGTGTCGCCCGCCGAGGCGCCTGCCATGAGCAGCGGCCTGGAACGGATCCTGCGCGGCCCCAGCGGCCTGGGGACGGCGGGCCTCCGTCTTGTCCGGCGGGAGGAGGAGCCGCCGGCGTCTTCGGAGCTGTCCGTGGACGCGGCGGAGGGCCGACCGGTCCCGGGCCTGTACTACCACCCGATCGCCGAACCCGACCCGGTGCGGGTCGGGGAGGTCAGCCGAAGAATCAAGGCCTGGGCGCTGGACGAGGTGGCTCTATATCCCGAGGAGTGGGAGGACCAGTTCGACGGCTTCTCCGTGGGGCGGTACATGGTCGGCTGCCATCCGGACGCGCCCACCATCGAGCATCTGATGCTCGCCACACGGCTGATGGTGGCGGAGAACGCGGTGGACGACTGCTACTGCGAGGACCATGGCGGCTCGCCCGTCGGCCTCGGCGAACGACTGCTCCTGGCGCACACCGCCCTCGACCCCCTGTACACGACGCAGGAGTACCAGCCGCAGTGGTCGAAGTCCCTCCATGCGGACGCGCCGCGGCGCGCGTACCGCTCGGCCATGGAGTACTTCGTCCGGGCGGCCGGCCCTTCCCAGGCCGACCGGCTACGGCACGACATGGCGCGGCTGCACATGGGGTACCTCGCCGAAGCGGCCTGGGCCCAGACGGACCACGTCCCGGAGGTGTGGGAGTACCTGGCGATGCGCCAGTTCAACAACTTCCGCCCCTGCCCGACCATCACCGACACCGTCGGCGGTTACGAACTGCCCGCGGACCTGCATGCCCGGGCGGACATGCAGAAGGTCATCGCTCTCGCGGGAAACGCGACGACGATCGTGAACGACCTGTACTCGTACACCAAGGAACTCGACACTCCCGGCCAGCATCTGAACCTTCCCGTCGTCATCGCCGAACGTGAGGGCCTGTCCGACCGGGACGCCTATCTGAAGTCGGTCGAGGTCCACAACAACCTCATGCACGACTTCGAGACCGAAGCCGCGGCGCTTGCCGTCGCGTGCCCCGTGCCCAACGTGCAGCGCTTCCTCCGGGGCGTGGCCGCCTGGGTCGACGGCAACCACCACTGGCACCGGTCCAACACCTATCGCTACAGCCTGCCCGACTTCTGGTAAGAGAATGGACACATCTGTGACCCACACCGAACTCACCGCCACCACCGTGCGCATCCCCGGCCCGGCGACGCCCTATCAGGGGGACATCGCCCGCTACTGGGACGGGGAGGCCAGGCCCGTGAACCTGCGCCTCGGCGATGTCGACGGCCTCTACCACCACCACTACGGCATCGGTGAAGTCGACCACGCGGCGCTCGGCGACACCGCGGACAGCGCGAGCGAGAAGAGGCTGATCGCCGAACTCCACAGGCTGGAGTCGGCCCAGGCCGAGTTCCTGCTGGGGCACCTCGGCGACATCGGGCGGGACGACACCCTGGTGGACGCCGGCTGCGGCCGCGGCGGTTCGATGGTGATGGCGCACCAACGCTTCGGGTGCAAGGTCGAAGGTGTCACGCTGTCGGCCAAACAGGCCGAATTCGCCAATGGTCGCGCCCGTGACCTACGCATCCAGGACCACGTCCGCGCCCGTGTCTGCAACATGCTCGCCACGCCCTTCGAGACCGGGTCGGCCGCGGCCTCGTGGAACAACGAGTCGAGTATGTACGTCGACCTGGATGACCTCTTCGCCGAACACTCTCGTGTCCTCTCGGTCGGTGGCCGCTATGTGACCATCACCGGCTGCTGGAATCCGCGGTACGGCCAGCCCTCGAAGTGGGTCTCGCAGATCAACGCGCACTTCGAGTGCAACATCCACTCGCGCCGCGAGTACCTGCGGGCCATGGCCGACAACCGCCTCGTGCCCCAGGCCGTCATCGACCTCACCCCCGACACACTGCCCTACTGGGAGCTGCGGGCGACGTCTTCGCTGGTGACGGGCATCGAGGACGCCTTCATCAACTCCTACAGGGACGGTTCCTTCCAGTACCTTCTCATCGCCGCCGACCGGGTCTGACCGGCAGTCGACACGGGTCCTCTTCATGGGGCACGGCCACTTTCACGACCGCCATGGCCGTGCCCCCTGCCGCTCGGGCGACTCCTCGTCCCTTCCGGCTGAGTGCGACCGCGGGGACGGTGCGTGCCGGAACGAGGGGCGCCGAGGCGGAATTGGTCCGTCGGGGGCGGAAGCGGGAGACGGCGGCCTGTTCCGTGCCCCGGACCAGGCTGAAGCCGATGGCCCGGCGCACGATCCGCAGCCGTGGCCTGGGGTTGTGTGACCTTGCCGAGCGGTCCGTCGGCGGTGCTCGGCAGGGATGCTGAGGACCGCGTCGGCCATGGCACACACCGCCTCGACCTTCGTCCGTACCGGCTCCGCGTCACACGCGGCGTACGAGGTGCGCCGAGCCCGGCCGGCCTCGCTTCGCCATGACGGCAGCGGGGCCGGGCGTCGGCGCCAGCCGGGCCGACCGGAAAGGACGGTCAGCCGGAAAGTACGGTCAGCCGGACTCCGCGGGTCCGGTCGGAGGACGGGCCCGTCTCCATCTCGAACTCCCCAGGCTCCACGGCCCGCTCCAGATCGCGCGTGACCGAGGCCAGGGTCCCTGCCTCCACTGCGAAGGAGACCTCGGCCCGTTCCCCGGGCTCGAGAACGACCCGGGCGAAGCCACGCAGCTCCCGCACCCGCGGCCACGAGGTACCACCTGTCACCCGGCGCACGTAGAGCTGCACCGTCTCCCGCACCGGCCGGCCGCCGGTGTTGCGGATGTCGACCGTGCACACCAGTGGCTGCGATGTGGCATGCGTCGTGTTCGCTGCGTCTGCGGTGAGTTCCGCTGCCGGGACAGACGTCCGGGACAGACGGGGGGTGCCGTACTCGACCGTCGTGTAGCTCAGCCCGTGGCCGAATGCGTGGCGGGCGGTCGCGGGCTGGTCGACATAGCCGCGGTAGCCGTGGTCCTTGCCGTTGTAGTGCACGGGCAGCTGAGCGGCGGAGCGGGGCACCGAGACGGGCAGCCGCCCCACAGGGTCCGCCGTGCCGAAGAGCACGTCCGCGACCGCACGCCCGCCCCAGGGGCCTGGATACCAGGCGCTCAGCACCGCGGCGGCCCGGCCGGCGAGGTCCGTCAGCGCGTGCGGACGGCCCTGGACCAGCACCACTACGACAGGGGTCCCTGTCGCGATCATGGCGTCGAGCAGCGCCGACTGACCTTCCGGAAGGGAGAGTTCCGCCAGGTCCACGCCCTCGCCGCAGGTCATCTCGACAGGGTTGCCCGAGGTGACGACCGCTGCCCCGTTGGCGTCGAAGCGGGTTCCCGACTCGCGGGCGCTCGATCCGCCGAGCACCACGACCGCGACATCGGCCCCGGCAGTGAGCGCGACAGCGTCGGGCAGGCCCGACAGGTCGCCGCCCACGAGACCGGTCCCCCGGGCGTGCACGATCTCCGTGCCCCGGGGTGCCGCCGCCTTGAGTCCGTCGAGGACGCTGATGCCCGTGCCCGGCCGCTGGGGCGCGGTGTAGTCGCCGATCTGCTGCGGCACGGAGTCGGCGTTCGGGCCGATGACCGCGATCCGCCGTGCGTGTTCGCCGAGCGGGAGTGTCCCGCCGTCGTGCGTGAGCAGCGTGACCGATTCCCGGGCGATGCGCTCGCTCAGCCGCTCGGGCCCCGGCGCGGGGGTGCGCTCCCCCGTGTACGGATTCTCGAACAGGCCGAGCCGGAACTTCAGCGCGAGCACCCGGCCGACCGCGATGTCCAGAGCGCCCTCGTCCACAAGGCCCCGCCGCACGGCCTCCTCCAGGCGGGGGAAACTGTCGTCCCACAGACTCAGGTCCGTCCCCGCTTCCAACGCCATGGCACCCGCCGCCACCGGGTCGCCTGCGAGCCGCACCAGGCGGTCGAGCGCCAGCCCGTCCGCCATCACGAGACCGGTGAATCCCCACCGTTCACGCAGGATGCCGGTGAGCAGTTCCCGGTTGGCTGCGCACGGGATGCCGTCGAACTCGTTGTACGCGGCCATGACGCCTGCCGCCCCGGCTCTGACTCCCGCCAGGGCGGCCTCCAGATGAATCTCGTGCAGTTCGCGGGCGCCCAGTTCGGTGGCGGCGCTGTTGCGGCCGCCGACCGTGGCGCCCTGGCCGGCGAAATGTTTGAGGACGACGGCCGCTCTGTCCGGCCCGATGAATTCTCCGGGCGGCCCCTGGACACCGCGCACCAGGGCCTCCGTGAACCGCGCCGCGAGGTAGGGGTCCTCGCCGAAGCACTCCTCCGCGCGGCCCCAGCGCGGATCGCGCACCAGGTCGAGTGCGGACACCAGCGCGACGTGGCCGCCGCGTGACCGCAGCTGCGCGGCGGCGAGTGCGACGGCCTCCTCGTACAGGTCCGGGTTCCAGGTGGCACCGACCGCCAGGTTGACGGGCAGCAGTGTGCCGTCCAGTGCCTGGAGGCCGTGCGGCATCTCCTCGACCAGCAGCACGGGGATCCCGAGCCGGGTGGTCTCCACGACGTGCCGCTGCACGGCGTCGGAGACACGCGCACCGTCCGCGGCGCCGATGCCCGTGGCCGCGGTCACGCCGGACCAGGGGTCGGCCCGCTGGAGCCCGTAGAGCGCGCCCATCCCGTCGAAGGCGGCGACCTCGGCGCGGAAGGCTTCGGTCAGGCCGTGGCCCGAGGCGTTGCGTTGGTACGTGTCCCAGCCGTACATCCGCTGATTGACCTGCCCGACCTTCTCCGTGAGGGTCATCCTTACAAGGAGGTCGCGCACCCTGGCGGCCACGGGCGCCTCGGGATCGCGGAAGAGCGGCTGGGACATCGGGTGGCTCGCTTTCATGGGCGATGGAGCATGTGGGGCGGGCGGAGCCGGTCAGCGGAGTTCGAGGACGCGCACCCCGTACGGGGCGATCACCACATCCACCACAGGGTCGCCTCCCGTGAGCTCGCGCAGTTCACCGTCCGCCGACGGTCGGACGGTGAGTTCCTCGGCCGACTGGCTCACCAGCCAGACGAAGCGGGTGCCGTCCTCGCGGACCAGCGTGTCGGCGGCGACGTACGGCGAGCCCGCTGTCACCGGCCGTGCGGCCCCGGCAAGTTCGGCGAGCGCCGCGTACAGCCGATGCGTCTGCTCCGGGTTGGCCCGGGCCGTCCGGGCGGCCATGTGCTCCAACGGGTAGGTGGCCAGAACCGTGCGGCCCTCGCCCGTCTCGTGGCACAGCAGGGCCGGGCGGCCGTGTGCGTCGGTGGCGACGACGCGCGCCCCGGTCGGGACGACCGGCAGGTAGGCGCGGCTGTCCTCGTTCCCGGCGACGGGGAAGGTCAGGGTCTCGCCCGCGGCTATGGAGCCGAAGTCCTCCGTGAACGTCATCTCGAGCACGTCGTCCTCGACCGGCTCCGCGACACCGTAGGAGAGCTGGAGCTCCACGCCGAACAGTCCGTCCAGATCGTGGAACCACGGGCCACGTGTCGCCGGGTGTTCGCCCGAACAGAACGACAGGTAGACCGTGGCGCCCTCGCGGGCCCGGCGCTCCAGCGCCCGCCGGGTACGAGTGGTCAGCTGCCGCGTCGAGGGGAGCAGGTACAGCGCTGCGTCGTCGGGCAGCCCGTCGGCCTCCCGGGCGAACGCCACGGGCAGGTCCGCGCCGCGCGCGGCCACGTACGCCTGGTGGAGGGAGGTGAAGATCAACGGGCGGTCCGCGGGCCGGCTGTACGGGTAGCCGCGCTCCAGGAAGGCGGGGACGACCAGGGCGGCGTCGGCGTCCGTGCGGCGGCAGCGGGTGAAGTCGACCTGTTTCAGGACCTCGGCGAAGCCGGCCAGTTCCCGCAGCGGTTCCTTCGGCAGGCCGGTGCGGTCGGTGATGCCGAAGTGCATCTCGAAGGGGTGGTGGTCGTACGGTGACCGGTCCCACAGGTCGTCGTAGTCAGTGTTGTTCCACGCGATCCAGCCGGTGGCTCCGCCGAGCAGCGAATTGTGCAGGGTCTGCCGGTAGAACACTCCTGCGTTGGCCGCGGAGACCGTGTCGGTCGACAGCCCGAACTCCTCCAGCACCACGGGCTGGCCGGTCACCGCCGCGAGTTCGCACTCGAACGCGGCACGGTAGTGCTGGCGCGGCCGGTCCGTGTCGGAGCGGTAGACGTGCGGCCCTACGAAGTCCACGTACTCGGCGGTGTCCCGCAGCGAGAAGCCGTTGTCCCGGCCCGTGACCTCGATGCCCCAGGCGCCGTCGCCCAGCGAGACCGGCTGGGTGCCGCCCGCCGCGCGCACCGCGTCGCACATGAACTGCGCCCAGGCGGTGACGACATCGCTGGAGGGCGGGTCGACCTGGTAGATCCGGCCGTAGCCCGGCATCTCGTTGGTGATCAGCCAGCCGGTGACCGCGGGGTGGTCCTTGAAGCGGCGGGTCATCTGGGAGACGAACCATGCCTGACGCCCGACGAGCCACACGTCCTCGTACAGGTCGCGGTTCCCTCGCCAGGCCGGGTCCCAGTTCTCGCCCGACATGTGGCCGACGATGAAGGTGGGGACCGTCCCCATCCCCGCCTCCGTGTGGGCGTCCAGGAAGTCGCGGAAGCGCTCGCACAGCTCCTCGTCGATCCGTCCGGGCTCCGGGTGGAAGTCGGGCCAGTAGAAGAAGGACCGGGTCATGTTCAGTCCGTGGTCGCGCAGGACGGCCAGTTCCTCGCGGACGGTCTTCGGGTCGTAGTTCCGCCACATCAGCGGACCGCCGGTGCGGGACCAGAAGTTGGCGCCGAGCCAGGGAAGAACGGCGGAGTCGTGGGTGAGCTGGGCGCTGTGGCGTCGCATGGTCGGGTCCTGACCTCTTCGATGTGCGGGGGTGGATCGGTGCGGCGGGCGCACGGCGGTGTGGGCCGGGCCGAAGCCGCAGGACGGAGCGGGGGCCGTGAGGGGTGGGCCGCGGGCCATGTGCGGTGGGGAACTCATGCCTCAGAACCCGGCGGGAAGCGGGCCGGTCGATTCCCGGACGACCAGGCTCGGGCGTCCGTCGAGGACCGGTGGCGGCACGTCCTCGCCGCAGCGGAGGAGCAGCGCGCGGGCGGCGGCCGCACCGACCCGTTGCACCTGCTGGTCCACGGTGGTCAGACGGGGGTGGAGCCAGCGGCCGAGCGGCAGGTTGTCGTAACCGACCACCGACACGTCCTCGGGCACCCGGAGCCCGCGGCGCTGGGCCGTGCCGATGCCGCAGACCGCCATGGAGTCGTTGGGGAAGACCAGCGCGGTCGGCCGGTCGGGCAGGTCGAGCAGTTCCTCGGTCACGGCGACGGCCGCCTGTTCGGTGAAGTCGGTGTGCCGGACGGCCACGGGACTCAGCCCGGCCATGGCGAGCGCCTCCTCGAAGGCGGCGCGGCGCAGCCGGGTGTGCACCAGTTCGGCCGGGCCTGCGACGTACGCGAGGCGTCGGTGGCCGAGTTCCAGCAGGTGGGAGACAGCCTCACGGACACCGGCGTCCTGCTGACCGAGACCGACGCCGGGCACCGGTGACTCGGAGTCGGGCGCACCCAGCAGGACGGCGGGCAGGCCGAGTTCGCGCAGCAGGTGCGGGCGCGGGTCTTCGGCGCGCGCGTCGGTCAGTACGGCTCCGTCGATGCGGCCCTCCGCGACCAGCCGTTCGTACAGCGCGCTCTCCTGGTCGATGTCGGCGACCAGATGAAGCAGGAGGCCATAGCCCCGGGGGGCGAGTTCGCCCTCGAGGCCGGTGATCAGTTCGCTGAAGTGCGGGTCGGCTCCGAGCACGTCCGTGGGGCGCCTGACGACGAGGGCGATCGTGCGGGTCCGGGAGCGGCGCAGGGCCGATGCGGACGCGCTGGGCGACCAGCCCAGTTCGGCGGCCGCGTCCAGGACCCGGCGGCGGGTGGCCTCTGAGATCCGGCCGGTGCCGTTGACGGCCTGGGAGACCGCGGCGGTGGAGACTCCGGCCGCGGCGGCCACGGCCTTGATCGTGGGACGGCCGGCGCCTGGGGCCGGTGGCGTGCCCGCCGTGCCGTCCGATTCCTGGGTACGCCCCTTGAGACGTTCCTTCACATCTTCACCGCCCCGCTGACGAGTGCCTGTTGCATGCGCTTCTGGAGCACGGTGTACACCGCCCAGACGGGGACCAGTGTCAGTACCGTGCCCGCGGTCAGGATGCCGTAGTCGGTGCCGGTCAGGGACTTGAGGGTGGGCAGCGCCACCTGCACGGTGCGCTGTTCGGGGTCGGGCCCGATGATGACGAGGGAGTACAGGTACTCGTTCCAGAACGTCAGGAAGTTCAGCAGGAGGATCGTCGCGATCCCGGGCATGCACATCGGGGTGTAGATGTGCCGCAGGACGGCGAAGGTGGAGGCGCCGTCCATGCGGGCCGCCTCCTCCATCTCACGCGGGATCGTCCGCATGAACTGGACGAGGATCACGACGGACAGCGGCATCGCCGTGGCCGGCAGGAACAAGATCATGAAGGTGCGGGTGTGGAAGAGTCCGGTCGCTGCGGCAAGCAGGAACGTGGGGAAGAGCGCGGCGAACGTGGGGACCAGGAACCCCAGCGAGAACACCCGCTCCACGAGGGCGCCGACGCGTCCCTCGGTACGGGCGATGGCGAAGGCCGCCGGGATGGCGAGTGCCAGGGTGAGCGCCAGCGCCACCACGGTGACGAGCACCGAGTTGACGATGGCCGGCCCGAGGTCCGCGGAGGAGAACGCCTCTCCGAAGTTGTGCGGGGAGAACGAGGTGGGCGGGGAGAACGGGCTGCCGAAGATCTGGTCGTTCGTCTTGAACGCCGAGACCAGCAGGTAGTAGAGCGGCACCACCAGGAGCGCCGCGTACAGCCACGCGAGGATGTGGGCCGGCAGCCAGGACCTTCCGAACTTCATGGAACCGCTCCGATCAGTAGTTCTGGCGGAAGACGCGACGGATGGTCAGCAGCCCGGCCAGACCGACCAGGAACAGCACCACGCCGACGGTCTGGCTGTAGCCGAGGTCGGCCGCGATGAACGCCTTCTGGTAGACGAGGAAGGACAACGTTGTCGATGAGCTTCCGGGGCCGCCCTGCGTGAGCAGCAGTACGTTCTGGGCGGAGCCGAACAGCGTCCACAGGAACTGAAGCATGGTCACGACCCCGACGAAGTCGCGGATGACGGGGAAGTGGATGCGCCACATGGCGCGCCAGTGGCCGGCGCCGTCGAGCTGGGCGGCCTCGCTTATCTCGTCCGGCACGCTGCCGAGGCGGGCGGCGAAGAGCACGGCCGTGAAGCCGATGCCGCTCCACACGTCGAGGACGATGAGGCAGTACAGGGCGGTGGAAGGGGAGGCGAGCCAGGCATCGGTGAGCGAGCCCAGACCTGCCTTGTCGAGTGCTCCGTTGAGCAGTCCGTCCGGCGAGAGGACCGCGTAGAAGACCATCGCCTTGGCCGGAGTGGAGATCAGCCCCGGGATGAAGAGCAGGTAGCGAAGGACACGGTGGCCCGGCGGCTTCTGCGCGACGTAGTACCCGAGCATGTACGCGCACACGATCATCACGGGCAGGGCGACGACCAACTGGGTGGCGGTGTTCCCGACGGAGTCCCAGAAGACCGGGTCGTCCAGGACCGTCCGGACATTGTCGAGACCTGCGAAGGAGACCGGTTGGAGCATCCCCGGCCAGTGCAGGGCGGCGATGACGAAGATGGCGACCAGAGGGCCGACCATGAAGACGAGGTACCAGACCAGTGCCGGGACGGCGAGGACGATCCCGGCCTGCTTTCGGCGGGCGGGCCGGGCGGGAGGGGGCGAGGGCGGGGCCGGCCGGCGGACCGAGGCGCCGCCCGGGGCGGACGAGAGCAACGTCATGAAGGGACTCGCAGAGGGCTCGGGCGCGCGGATCAGGCCGTGCGGTAGGCGGATTCGAGGGCGGAACGCACGGCGGCCGCGCTCGTCCCCCGGGTGAAGGCGGTGCTGGTCGCCGTGATCAGTGGCTGAGTGGCCGTCGGGGGGACGTAGAGGTCGGGCAGGAGTACCTGGCCGACTCCGTCGCCGAGCTGCTGGGCCTTGGCCACCAGCGGGAAGTCCTTGCTCACGGTGTCGGTGACGAGTGCCATGTCCCGGCCGCTCTCGGTGATGAAGCGCGAGACCGTCTCGGGGCGGTACATGAAGCGCAGGAACTTCTCGACCGACGACAGCTTCTTGACGCCGTTGGGGCTGATCCAGAATCCGATGAGGGTGTGCGAGCGCAGGATGGTGGGCTTGCTGTGCGAGGCGCCGGGGGCAAGTGGCCAGCCACCGATCTCCGTGTGTCCGGCCGCCTTCGGTGCGACCTTCGCCAACGCCGAGGACATCGCGGACTGGATGGCCGCCGCCTCGGTGTTGTACTGCGTGGTCATGATGTCCGAGGTCAGCCCCTGCGCCTTGTCGGCGAAAACGCCGGCGTCGCGCAGCTGGACGAAGTAGTCGATGCCCTCGCGGGCTCCCCTGCTGCCGCTGAAGTCGCCGCTCGTGTAGACCTTCCGCGCCTCGTCGGGCGTGAGGAAGGTCTGGATGATCTGAGCCAGCAGCTTCTGCCCGGTCCAGTCGTTGCCGCCGACGGTGACCGGGGCGATTCCCTTGGCGCGGAGTCTGCGCGCGGCCCCGATCAGCTGGTCACCGGTGGTGGGTACGGAGTCGACGCCGGCCCGCCCGAGCAAGGCGGTGTTGAACGCGACGGGCCAGTTGGCGGCGAAGTACGGGAAGGCGCGGAGCCTCCCCTTGGCGTCGGTCCACTCCTCGATGGCGGCGGGCAGGACGCGCTCACGGAGCCCCCAGTCGTCGAGATAGCCCTTCACATCGACGGTGGCCCCGACATCGGTCCAGGCCAGGGTCTTGTCGTAGAGGTTGACCATGACCACGTCCGGCTCCTTGCGGGCCAGTCGGGAGGTCTCGTACACCTGGGGAAGGTCGTCCCCGTTGACGAGGTTCTTGATCCGGATGTCCGGATTCTCCTCGTGGAACGTCCTGACGACGGCCTTGTAGGTGGGAGAACCGGGCGCGGTGGTGCCGAGCTGGGTGTGCACGAGCAGGGTGCCGGGGTCGGAATCGGCCGAGGCGAGTGTGGAGCAGCCGGACAGAGCGGTAGCCGCAGCAAGGCCGGAGCCTGCTGCGAGGAAACCGCGCCGGCTCAGGGATGAGCGCACAGCGGGATGTCTCCAACCAGGACGTTAACCATGTGGTTAATCGATGTACCAGTGGGCTGCGAGAAACCTAGAGCCACTTACCGGAACGGTCAACCCCCGGTTGCACATGGCGAAAATACGGACATTTCTGTCGAGTTGAGGCCGTCCCGTCGTTCCCTGAGACGCCCCGGGACACCCCGTGCCCACCACCACCTCCTGCCTCCTGGCCTCCCGCCGTCTCGGCGCGTCCGGGTGCAGACCGGAGCGGCGTCCACCCGGAGGTGATGACGGTGATCGTGGCGGCGGCATCCCGGGCTGGTCCCTGGTCCCAGATCCCGGCTCCCGGCTCCCGGCTCCCGGCTCCCGGCTCCCGGCCAGAGTGTCCTCCGGTTACGCCCGCAGCCGCCGCAGCGGGCGGCCGCCCCGAAGGCCCGATCCACGCCTGGCGCTGGCGAGTTGGCGAGGTGGCACATCTCCACACCGATCCAGCCGGATACGAAGAGAGGCACGACCGCGGCACTGAGGTAGTTCACGGGGCCACGGTCGGTCGATCCCCACCGCAGGTCGACCGACCGGGGCCGCTCCCGCCTGAAGGCATCCCCTTGACGAGTCGCAGGTCGCGGTCCTGCCGAGCGGCGGTGGCTGTGCGGAAGTCGTGCGGGGCAAGGCCCGTGGAATGTCGGTGCCATGCCGACTGCCCGTGCGGTTCCCGCGGAAGACCGCGTTGACGATCTCTCGCAGGCCATGGACCCGAGCTGCCGTTCCGGACCGGGTCGCCCGGCTCGACAGGCGATGAAGCCCGGTCCGGTCAGAGCCAAACGAGGTCGGAGACATCACTGCCGTAGGGCCGACGAACGTTCACGCCTCGTCCGACGACCGCCCAATCCAGCGCAGTCACGGCGTTGTCCCGCGCCAGCAACTACGCGGATCGGATGCCCGCTAAGGGGTCTCGAGCTCGAAGTCCGCAGCCGGGCTGTAGATCACGACCAGGTGGCCGTCAGGGAACACGCACCACCTGCCGAGCGTCGCGTCGAGCGCGACGCTTCCTCCCTGCTCCAGGCATCCCGCCTCGGTAACGGCCAGGTTCGGATCCGGCGCGGCCGTAGCAGTGGCCGCACCGAAGGCGCTCGCGCCCGCGAGCGTTGCTGTGGCGGCTGCGAGGCCCAGTACTCTGCGCATGCGCGTGGCATATTCCTTTCGCCGAATCCCCGAATCCCTGATCCCCCGTGTCTGACCCTCCGGCTCCACCAGAAGGCCTCGTCCACTTCAGAGTGGGTGGCTGTCAGGAGTTCCGCGAATGGTGACGGACATGGGCGCTGCGCCTTCGGAGCCGGCTCGGAACCCCGGGTCCAGCGCCCATTCCTCGCACCCAGTGGTGCTTCACTCACCCCATTTGCCTGGTGATACACGTCGTAGGCTCTGTATTGGTGATTCACCCAGGCCCAGGCAGGTCGGCCACAGTCGTTTTCATCCGCTGCCCGGAACTGTTGACTGCCACGGTGAACAACGGCACGTTCGAACTCTCCGGCCTCACCGTTGTCGTGGAATTGGAAGGTAACTGCTTCCCTTTGGATGCCGAGAGCATCGGGCAGGGTGTCGAGCTGCCTCGACGTCAGACTGAGCGCGGACCGACCCAGGCGAAACATCGGGACACGGGTTGCCCTCCAGCCGACTGAGCATGAAGTCGATCTTCTGGATACGGAACATGGCCAAGCCCACCGACCCCGGGACCTCCCAGCCCGTTCGAGGTTCAACAGCCGTGCGGCCAGGCGGCGCCGGGCCGGCAACCATTCGAAAGACGGGCTGCTCGCGCGCACTCCCACATGCTGCCCCTGGAATGCCGCGAGCCACTTGCCGCCCCGACACTCCGGCACGAGTTCCCAGTCCGACTCCGGCCCAGGAACGTCGACCGCCGCCATGCGTCCTCCCGGCCCCGCTGCTGAACTGTGACGCCTGGCTGTGGAAGCTCGGCTCCTGGCATCACGGATCACCAAATCGGTGAACCTATTTGCGGTCAGAGCATTAGCCGAGCTTTCGCAGTACCTCGGCAATGGTGGCCCGGTACGTGCGCAGCGCCTGCAGTCCGGCGGCGTAGTGGTCACGGTGCCGTGTGATGTCCGCGGCCTGCTTCCGCGCCCGTGCAGCATGCCAGAGTTCGGCCGTGTGGTGGCGGCGCTTGCAGGTGATGTCGGCTACGGCGGTGGCACGCTCTCGCTGCGTATGCCGGGTGTTGCCGTCGCTGCCCCGCTGCCAGACGGGGTCCGTGTAGGCCGCGACGGGGTCTGGATAGCGCGTGAACCCTTGTTCTGCCACACAGCGGGACCACGCGTCCCAAGCCGCGCGGAGGCGGGGGTCGCGCTTGACCGCCTCGCCGATCTCGATCGCCCGTGTATTTGCGTAGAGCCAGTCCCGCTTTGGATCGATGCCACGCATCAGCCGACGACTCGCGTCGGCATTGCAGGCGGGGAAGTCCGCATACTCGGCATTGGTCATCCGGCGGCCCATCGGCCGGAAGGCCCGGGACTTCGCCGGGTCCCAGCCATAGCCCCAACGGCGGGCGGTGGCGAGATCCAGGGCGCCGTAGTCGGTGCTGACCGCGGTGGCGACGATGGGGTCGCTGGGGTAACGGGCGTCGAGCGGGAAGTCCGAGTGGCCGCGCTCCCCCATGCACTGCCTGACCAGCAACGCCGAGGCCCGCTGCGACCGTTGGTAGTCCTGCGGCGTGTAGTCGTAGCGGTCGGCCGGCAAGGGGCCGAGGTCCGACACCGTACGGATGACCTCCGGGCGTCCTGAACCGGAGACACATATCGCGACCAGCACTGCCACGACACCCAGTCGCCACCCCCGCCTCATCATGCGAAGGGATGCTAGCGAACAGCGTGAAGTGGTCGGCGGTGGCCCCCGCAAATCCACACCCGCACGGCTTTGTTCACGGCGAACGTTCTGCCTCAGGTTCTGCGGAGCACCCACAATCCGTAGCTGTGGAACACCAGTTGGGTCTCGAAGAGTGCTTCCCCCTGTGGCGCGTCGCCGGGGCGCGGCCGGGGCGCGGCCGCTTCCTCGGTGATCCACCAACTGGCACCCGACTGCCGTGGTGCCGGCCGACTGCCGCGATCGGGCCGAGTGACCAACGGGGCAGCCCTGTGCCCGACGGTCCCCGCCGGCTGCGGTTCAAGCGGGTTCGGGGTCGTGTGCGGCGGCGACGGTGGTCGTCCAGCCCTGGTCGAGCAGGAGGCACGCCTGGTCGATGGCGGCGGCAGGGTCGGGGCGGGTGCCGGCGAAGGCGAGGGTCTCCAGGGTGAATCGGGCGTAGGCGGCGCAGAGGAGGTCGTCGTGCGGTCGGCCGGTCTGGTCGGCCAGGGCCAGGGCCAGGGCATTCTCGTGACGCAGCGCCATCGCACGGGCGTACTCACGCAGGGCCGGGGTCTGCTGGACGAGCTGCTGGAGTTCGGCGAAGCGTGGGTCGTGGGTGTGAGGCGAGGTGACGAACCCGGTGAGGTGCGCCCGCAGGGCTCCGGGGATCGTCTGCCCCGGGGGCCGATCGGTGACCGCGCGGATCAGGGCGTCCTCGTTGTCGGCGTCCTCGTCGAAGACCAGGGCCTCTTTGCCTTGGGGGAAGTAGTTGAACAGGGTCGAAACCGAGACGTCGGCGACTTCGGCGATCTCACGGACGCCCACCCGCTCGTAGCCGCGTTCCAGGAACAGCCGCAGCGCCGTGTCGGCCAGCGCCTGTCGGGTGGCGGCCTTCTTGCGCGCGCGCCGCCCGCCCGATGCTGCTCTGTCGATCGTCTCGTCCATGCCGCGAACCATACTCCGAATATTCGAACTGGACCATATTTGGAACTGTTGTATGTTTGTATCTGTTGGAACTATGACAGCAGTGCTGGACACCGCCGCGGCACCGAACCGTGCATCGGCACTCGAGAAGGGCGGGCCCCATGAACTCCGTAGCACCCACTCAGGCCAGGATCAGCATCATCGGTGCCGGACCGGGCGGGCTGACCTGCGCCCGCATCCTGCAGCGGCGCGGCATAGCGGTCACCGTCTTCGACAGCGAGGCGGGCCCCGACGCCCGCAACCAGGGCGGCACCCTGGACCTGCATGCCGACAACGGCCAGATCGCCCTGCGCGAGGCCGGCCTCCTGGAGGACTTCTCCAAGCTGGCCCGCCCCGAGGGGCAGGAAATGCGTCTGCTGGACCCGAGCGGCACCATCACCTCCCACCAGGTGCCCGAGGCCGACGAGCTCTTCAAGCCTGAGATCGACCGCGGTCAGCTGCGAGACCTGCTGCTGAACTCCCTGCAGTCGGGAACCGTCCAGTGGGGCCGCGCCCTGGACAGGGTCAGCGGTCCTGCCGACGGTCCCCGACGGCTGCACTTCACCGGTGGCACCACCGTCGAGACCGATCTGGTCATCGGGGCCGACGGGGCCTTCTCACGGGTGCGCCCCGCCGTGTCCCCCGCCGCCCCCCAGTATTCCGGGGTGAGCTTCCTGGAGGCATGGTTCAACGACGTCGAGAACAGCCACCCCGACATCGCCGAACTGGTCGGTCAAGGCGGCGCCCACGCAGCCGACGGCGAACGCGGCATGTTCGCCCAGCGCAACGGTGGAAACCACATCCGCGTCTACCTCATCCAGCGTGTCCCGGTCGACTGGATCGGCCGGAGCAGCCTGACGGCCGGCGACACAGACGCCATCCGCGGCCTGCTCCTGGACCGGTACGCCCACTGGTCGCCCCGCCTGCGCCGGCTCATCACCGACAATGACGGTCCCTACGTCCACCGCCCGATCCTGGCTCTGCCGGTCCCGCACACCTGGGCGCACAACCCGACTGTGACCCTGCTCGGCGACGCCGCTCATCTCATGCCCCCGCTGGGCGTCGGCGTCAACCTCGCCATGCTCGATGCCAGCGAACTCGCCCTGGCTCTCGCCGACTCCCCGACCGTCGACGACGCCATCCGCATGTACGAGCAGACCATGCTCCCCCGCTCCACCGAGACAGCCGGAATCCTCGAAGGCGGCGCCGAACACCTTCTGTCCACCGAACTCCCCGACACCGGCGACCACGAAGACGTCTGCGCCGCCCAGTCCTGAGCCCGCACAGAACCCCCAGCCAGCGGTTCGAGTAGCGGCTCCGGGTCTTCCTCGCCTCGGTCGTCGTACCCCCGCTCGGTTGAGTGGCTGGGTCAACTACTGCAGCCACTCCGTGTACCAGGTGCGAAAGCAGGCGCTCGCCGGGACGAAGCCACCCCAATCCGGGTCGAGCCGCCAGACCTCGCCCTTTCGTGGGCCGTTCAAGACCAGCCTGATGTAGATGCCGCAGCCCTCTTCGGCCAGCATGAGCGTGCCCCCGGTCAGCTCACCGGTCGATGCGCCGATTCGGCCGGGCAGGGGTTCGGTGAGGGGGAACGGCTCGGCGAGTCGCCCAGGCCGTCGGTCTTCTTCCCACTCGTCGTCCACAGCCCAGTCCTCGCCTGCCTCCGGGCGAGGGACGGTCAACGGCATCAAACCGTGGCCGGGCCCAGCAGGCCCGTTTCCCACCTCCGCGACAAACGACCGGTACTCCTCCGACAGATTGATGCCGTGGGCTTCCTCGAACGCGCTGATCTCCGCCTCCGGCAGAACTGGAGCCAGCTCGTACCGGTGTGTGCCCGCCCCGAAACGTGACTGCTCCGGGTCCCGTGCCGCCATGTCCCGTATACGAGCGCGTACACCGCCCTCGTCCCAGTTCTCCATCCGCCGACCGTAACAATGACGTCTGTGCCCGGTCCGCCGCACCTTCGCGCTACGCGGCTACCGGTGGCGCTCGCGCCGCGTCCCGTCCTGCCCAGGTCCCTGACCAGCGCGCTCAAGGTCCGGTGTAACGGACCAGATCGTCTGAGCGGGTGTCCCATCTCATTAGATCTTGACGAGAGGGCCGCCGGCCTGGGGGTGACGGGTTGGGTCTCGACTCAGAGTGTGGAGGCCCGGGCTTCGGAACGGGCTGAGCGCGGCGCCGGGTTCGTGTCTCATCGGTCATGGCGAGACCGGTAGTTCCTGAGCTGGGCATCGTCAGGGTGGTGAGACGCCCTGCTCCAGGATTCACACAGTCGACCATTTCCATAAACTATGAATATAAAAACGCTATGCTTGGGGTATGAGTCGTCAAGACACCACTCCTGGCGCGTCCGCCGCCATCGGGTCAGCCCTCTACAGCTTGGCCACCAGGGCCGCGAGACGCCTGCCCCGGGACATGAGCCTGACGTCCGCCGCCACCTTGGCCACCCTGGACCGGACCGGCCCGCGGCGCATCACCGATCTCGCCGCGGTCGAGGGTGTCACCCAGCCCGCGATGACCACCCTGGTCCGCGTGATGGAGGAGTCCGGCCTGGTGGAGCGGCGGGGCGACGCGTCCGACAAGCGGGTCACGCTGGTTTGCCTCACCGAGGCCGGCGCCTCCTATGTCCGGACGCGGCACCAGGCGGGCGTCCACGCCTTCGAGCGGTTGATCGGCGATCTCACCGGCGACGAAGTCGAGGTGCTGGTGGCGGCCCTCCCGGCGCTGAAGCATCTGGCAGAGCTCGAAAGCCAGGACCGCGAAGGACCGAAGCAGTGACCGGGCAGCCGGTCGGCGGGGCTGCGGTGAAGGCGTTCCCGGTGGCGCGTTCCGAGGCACGGCTGCTGGTCCCCGCCCTGATGTTCATCGCTCTGGTCGTGGCCGCGGTCGCCAGCCTCGGGACGCCGCTCATCACCAGCGTGGCGACCTCGTTCCACGTCTCGCTCGGCAGCGCGCAGTGGACGCTGACCGTCGCGCTGCTCAGCGGCGCCGTCGCCACGCCGGTCCTGGGCCGACTCGGAGCCGGCCCGCACCGGCGCGCCGTCGCCACGCCGGTCCTGGGCCGACTCGGAGCCGGCCCGCACCGGCGGGCCACGATCCTCGCCACGCTGGCGGTCGTCGTCGTCGGCAGCGCGCTCACCGTGCTGCCGCTGCCGTTCGCGTGGCTGCTGGCCGGCAGGGCGGCCCAGGGCGTCGGGCTCGGGCTGACGCCGCTGATGATGGGCGTGGCCCGGGACCACCTCCCCGAGGAGCGCAGCACGGCCGTGATCGCCCTGATCTCGGTGGTCTCGATCATCGGGGCCGGCGTCGGCTACCCGCTGGCCGCACTGCTCGCCGAGCTCGGCGGGGTACGGGCCGCCTACGGCCTCGGCCTGGTCGTCACCGCCGCCGCCCTCCTGACCGCGTGGCGCTCCATGCCCGAAGCCCCCGAAGGCCGCTCCGCCCACGTGGACGTGGCAAGCGCGGTCGTCCTGGCCGCTGCCCTGCTCCTGTTGCTGTTCCTCGCCGGCGAACGGAATCTGTGGAGCCGGCACCTCGCCGTGGCGGCGGGCCTCGCCGTCGTCGCAGTGGTGCTGCTCTGCATCTGGGCCGTCGTCGAGCTGCGCAGCACGACGCCTCTGGTCGATGTGCGGGCGGTGCGGCACCCGGCGGTCGCCGGGGCGAACCTCGCCATGTTCCTCGGCGGGATCGGCATGTACCTCCTGCTCACGCTCATCACCCGGTACGCACAGACGCCGCACGGCGCCGGCTACGGCTTCGGGCTGACGACCTTCGTCGCCGGGCTGGTCCTCATCCCGTTCTCGGTGCTGGGGTTCGTCGCCGGCAGGCTCACGCCGCGGGTCCGGACGCGGATCGCCGACCCCCTGCTCCTGGCCGGCAGCGCCGTCGTGGTCGGCGGCGGGTTCGCGCTGTTCGCGGCGGCCCGGTCAAACCTGGCCGAACTGTTCGTGGCGATGGGCGTGCTCGGCTTCGGCGTCGGCGGCTTCTCGGCCGCGATGCCCGGCGTCATCCTGGCCGTCACCCCCAAGAGCGAGACGTCGAGCGCCATGAGCTTCAACTACGTCGTCCGCAGCCTCGCGTACTCCCTGGGCAGCGCCATCGGCGGCCTGCTCCTCGCCGCGGGCACAGGCCCCGGCCGCCTCTTCCCCGACGACAGCGCCTACACGACCGCGGCGCTGCTCGGCATCGGCGCCATGGCGATCACGACGCTGACAAGCCTCGCTCTCGCCTGCCGACGCTCGCCCGGTACCAACCCGTAAGTCACATCACTCATCCCATCACTGGAGGTTCCATGCCCAAGGGCTACTGGGTCAGCGTCTACCGCACCATTTCGGACCCTGAGAAGCTGGCTGCTTACAACAAGCTGGCCGGTCCGGCCGTTCGGCTCGGGGGCGGTCGGCTCCTCGTCCGTGGCGGTCGGGTCGTGGCGGCTGACGCCGGAATCGCAGAGCGTACCGTCCTGATCGAGTTCGACAGCTTCGAGCAGGCCGTCGCGGCGCGTGAGAGTGCGGCCTATCAGGAGGCGCTGGTCGCCCTCTCGGACGGCGTCGAGCGCGACTTCCGTATCGTCGAAGGCATCGACTGACCGCGTCGATGAGGGCCAGCTCGGTGGAGAGGTGGGTGCCGGGCGGCGGCATTGCGCGGACCAGGGATGACGGGTTCCGGCCGGTCAAAGTCGCGAGCAGTCGCAGTGCGTCTGGGGTCCAATGGTCGACTCGGCTGTCGACGCGGCAGTGTTGGCGGGATGGGCCGGGCAGGCGCGAGCGGCAGCCAATGGTGAGGTGGTTGGCGTCGGCGAGGCGGTTCAGGTGGGAGCCGATGGTCTCGTGGTGGACGGGCGACGGCGTCGGTGGCAGGGGCCGCGGCCGGCCTGTCGGTCACGCCACGTGCTTCGTGCCGCGTCTGCGGCGCCGGCGCGCGCGTGGAATGTTCTGCTGTTCAGCGCTCTCGTCCGGGTCGACCCGTTCCAGCGAGGATTTGGTGATCTTCTCGCGCCGTTGAGGAGAGTGTCAGGGGGCGGCCTCGCGGACAAGGCGAGACAAGCTGCCTTCATTCCGCCGGTGCGGTCGTGGTCAGGAACTCAGGTCCAGGAAGGTCCCCGGTAGGTGGGCTCGCAGCCGCAGGGGCTCCTCCGAAGTCACCACGAGGGACACCAGGAGCCGCACTGTTCCTCGTTCTTGTGACGGAGCGGGCTGGTGGGAACAGGGGCACGCAGGCCAGGCCCCATGCTGAGCCCTGAAGGCGGACCGCTCATGATGACTTCATGGAGAACGCGGCAGAGAAGATCAAGGTCTGGTTCCGGTTCGTCCCGCGCGAGGGCTGGTTCCCGCAGGACACCGAAGGGCTGTGGGCGACGAGGCTTGGAGAGGACACGGCCCGCGTGGAGAATGCCCCGTTTCTTCAGAACGGTGTGGCCGAGGGCGACATCGTGCGGTACGAAACGGGGCTCGACGGGCTCCACTGGGCCGCCGAGCAGGTCAGTTCCTCAGGTAATTGCACGATCCGGGTAGTGCCCGTTCCGTCCGGTCCGCTGGGCCGCAGCGCACGGGCCGTACACCAGCGCCTATCGGCATTCGGCCTGGGCGGTGAAGTCTTCAGCGCGGAGTTCCCCATGGTGGCCTTCACTGCACCGGCCGGCGCCGACTTCGCCGGGATCAAGAAGCTGCTGGGCCAAGGGGAAGAAGAAGGATGGTGGCACCACGAAATCGGCTGCGGCACGGAGGAGTGGTGGAGCGCCTAACGAGCTCGTGCACGGTTAGCGGTGAGACGTCGACGGCGTCGGTGGGGCCTCGGTACTCACGTCTGCCAAGCCAGGATCCGGTCTGCGGTCTGTTGCTGGGACAGGAGGCTGGCGATGGCTTGGACGGTGTCGTCCATGTGCTCGCGGCGGCCGAGGTGACGGGTCAGTGCCCGCCAGTTCTTCAGGTGGGCGATTCCGTGCTCGACCCGATGCGTCGGGAGGAGTATGCCTTGCGCCGGCGCTCGTGCATCTCTTCGTACCAGTCCGGGGCATTCTTCTTGAACTTGATGTGCGGAGGCGTCACGACGCGTCCGCCGGTCTGTGCACCGAGCCCCTGGTAGCCGGCGTCGGCGAGGATCTCGACTGCTGGACCGTCGGCCAGGAGCTTGACCAGCCCTAACTCGCGGGCGTGGGTGATGTCCGCGCAGCTTCCGGGTCTGGTCGGGCTGCAGAACAGCAGCCGCCCGTCCCTGTAGGTGAACACCATCGCTTTCACGGCGTTCTGCTTGTTCTTGCCGGAGATGAACTTGTCCCGGTCCTTGCGGCCGACGGCCGGGCGGCGGACACGGATCTCGGTGCCGTCGATGATGCCGGTGTTCCGGCCTGGCCGAGATGGTCAATGACCTCGGCCAGGGTGCGCAGCCGCACGTCGGTGCTGATGGTGCATCCTCGCTCGGCGAGCAGGAGCCGCACCTCGCCGATGGCGCGGGTGACGGTCGAGCGGTCTACGCCGAACCAGCAGGCCAGCACGTCATGAGTCACTCCGTGGCGAAGGTGCACGAGCGTGGCCAGGAGCCGGTCGACGAAGACCATGCGGTGCTTCGCACCGGCGCCCACGGCACGCTTCCGCGGCCGGGACGCAAGCCCGGCCTGGTGCCGCTCACGCCACAACGGTCCTACCTCGGCCACGAGTTCAGCGATCACAGCGGCCGACAGACCCGTGATCCTCCGGTCGCTGATGATCGCTGCGCGCGCTACGTTCCCCACCGCACAGCCATGATCGACGATCCAGGGCTCGACGTCTCACCGCTAACCGTGCACGAGTTCGCAAGGGCTGTCCCGTAACTGGGCGGTGCCTCCGCACCGATCCTGGGTCGAACCGTGTCAGTGGCCAGTGACAGGATCCAGGGGTGCTGATCGAGGGATACGACGACGGCCCGCTGGTTGCGGGTGAATCACTGCTGGCTCGCCCGGGCTTCTGGTCGAACTACCTCCTGGCGGTGTGCAGCGATGGGTCACGCACTGCGCGTCCTGTTCCGGAGTGGTTCGGCGATGACGGGGCCGATACCGACGCCTTGTCCGAGATCCTCTTCGATGCCGAACGCTGGCCGGTGTTCCGCGTACCCGCGACAGACGGTCCCGGAGCTGTGGTGATCTACCGCAACCTGGTCGGCGATTACGGCATCGACTACCTCTTCACCCATCCAGGCCGGAGCTACGCCCAGCAGGTCGCCAGTTGGGAAGGAGACCTGTCAGGGACCGGGCTGACGTGGCACGAACTGGTCCGCATCGCCGATACCCCGTCCCCTGCGGCCGAAGGTGTCGAGGACACGGCCGCCCGTCTCCTGCTAGTTCTTCCCCTCCTTACCGACCCGGACGTGCCGGAGGAAGCGCAGGCGAGGCTCAGCGCCGCCCTGACTTCGGCCGGAGCACCGCAAGACACCGCCTCCAGCACAGCGGAGCACCTGCTTACCCGCTTGACGAGAAGATCGCGACACGATCCTGCATGGGGCTCGCCGCTGAGCGGCAGTTAAACGACGGGCCATAGCCGCTGGTCACCCAATGGGACGATCTTGGTATGGCTGGTGTGATTGCGGCGTCGGAGCCTTCCTGGATAGCCCCGTTCGCCGGGCTGACTCCGCGTTCCTTCGGCAAGCTGGTGACCGTGCTGCGGCGCGAGGGCGCGGATGGGGTCTGCAAGGGCCGGCCGTGGAGCCTTTCGCTGGCGGACCGGGCGCTGCTGGTTGCGGCGTACTGGCGGACGAACTTGGCGATACGGCAGATCGCGCCGCTGTTCGGTGTCTCGAAGTCTGCAGCAGTCCCATGTCTGGTGGCTCTGGCTCGTTTTCCGTGAGCCGGTCATGGTGGGTCATGCGGCGCGTAACTCAAAGGCTGTGGTTCTGGTGCGCTTGTGCGGCGAGAAGGTCTCGCGCCGCGGAGGTGACCCGTTCGCGAATGTGCTGCTGGTCCGGAAGCTGATCGTTCTGCAGGTGGAGTTCTATCACCAGATCAGCGATGGGTTGCAACGCGTCGGGGTAGTCGAGTTCGGCTGCAGACTCCTGAAAGATCAGCTTGGCTCCGTGTACGGGATCGAGTCGGCACGCAACGATCTGGCCGGCCCACCACTGGGCCGCGGCCCATCGCGCCTTCGCAAGATCGTCCGAAGCCAGCGGCAGCAGACCCAACTCTTCCAACACAAGGTTGAACAGCTCTCGGGCCTGGGGGTAGTACTCACCAGGCGCGAGGCCGACCAGCAGGGGAAGTGAGGGGGCCTCGATGTCGGCCATCAGAGCGTCCAGGCCCAACTGGACCAGATAGGCGTCCGAGGGGCGCTGCCAGGGGGCCCTGGCCAAGTCTGCAGCGGCCATGCGGATCAGGCTGATTGCTACTACTGCGTCCACGCTGTCGCCCTCTCATCGTCTCTCCGCAGAGTGACGTCCTATCACTGAGAGCCGGGGCTATTTGTCAGGTGCCAGCAATACGCGCTTGCGTAGCAGGCTGAAACCGGCTCGGCCGAACATCTGGCGCTTGAGCGTCTTGATCGGATTGACGAGCAGCAGGCCTTCCAGGGGAGGCGATGCCTCTCCCGCGACGCCGTGCTGTCAACCGCACCAAGATTGCTCTGGTCATTTTCAGGCAACTTTCCGGAGCCTGATCGGAGCTTCGGCAGTCACTGAGCCTTTTCCGTCTTGATCAGGTGGCGAGTTCGAGGGCGACGACGGCTCGGACGGCGGCACTGTCCGCACCGACCACGACGACGGGCATCAGGGCGTACTGACACGATCACACCCTGTTCGTTCCCATCGATCCGGACGCCCTCGACCACCATGTTTTGGGTCATCACGTCCGTCGCAGATCAGATGGTGCTTGCTGCCGGTCGACCGGCGACGGACCGGTGTCGGCGCCCCCTTTCGGGCTCTCCTGCCGTATGTGTGGGTGTCCTGACCTGCCCTGATACGTGAAGCACGCCGTCTCCTGTGACCCTTGAGGTGCTGAGGCTCAAGTTGGATCAAGCAGGGAAACGGCGTGTCTGTCTTCAGGATATGAAAGCGGACGCTGGCCCCCCATTCAAGGTGATCACGACTGCAGCCAACATCAGCGACGTCACCCAGACCCGCGCCCTGGTCGACGGGATCCCACCCGTCGCGGGCCGCCCCGGCCGTTCCCGCCGACAACCGAAAGCCATGCTGGGTGACAACGGCCACGACTCCAACGCCCACCGCGAGGAGACGCGTCACCGGCAGATCCTGCCCGTCATCTCCCGCAAGGGATCACCGGACATCAAGGGCCTGGGCAAGTTCCGCTACGTCGTCGAGCAAACCTTCGCCCTGCTCCACCACCTCAAACGTCTCGCCGTCCGACGGGAACGCCGCACCGAACTCCACGACGCCTTCGTCTCCCTCGCCTGCAGCCTCTGCTGGAGACGCCTCAAGAAGGCCCGATCATGATCGTTTACGAGCTCTTACGAGAACACCTTCCAAACAACATCGACTACCCTGGCCCGAGCCACATCGACGTGTTCAAGATCCGGGGTCAAGGCCCGCACTGCGCCGGCGCATCACACGACAGCGGAAATTCACTCACCCTCACTTTGTTTGTCGAGCGATTCACACTGAGAGATTGACTGAACAGCGAATTTTCCATCAACAGCAACGCTACCGTGGGTGACCCGGGAGTATCGCTTCAGACTGTCAGGCGTCCGAATCCACCCAATCCCGTCTCTGTCGGCGAAAGTCATCCCCGGGCCGAATCTAACGTCCCCCCCGTCCACCCCTTCCGGCAGCCGGAAAAATTTCTTCCATTCGATAATCAATTGACTACACGGAGGAACTGCTCCAAAATTAACGGACCCCCGCATAGAGTCCCGAGATATGGAGATCGAGACGTTTGTTACCGGATCTGGGGAACGATTGGCGATACGCAGCTGACCGTCGAACTCCGACCTGCCAGCAGTCAACCAATAGGTCACACGGCTGGCCTGTTCACGACTCTGCTTATCTGCATCTTCCATTGATTGCTTTAATTGCTCTTGCGCCACTCTCGCCCCGTAGTACGTCGCCACTCCATTAAATGCTAGGGAGGCGATGCCAGTGGTCACTGTCACTGCGGCCCCAATTAACCCCCATGTCGAGGCCTGCCGCCACCAAGCACCGGGAACTGAGCTGCGCGTTCGATCTGCTCTGCGCCCCACTGGCAGCGTCGTTCGCCAGCGCCCTGCTCTTATGGTAGTCACGCGCCGTGACGCTCTTCCCTGCCTCTGCTGCCGATCACCGCTCACACGCCCTCTCCCCACGACTGAACTCACCAATCCAGTCTCGCACTCACTCACGGAGAATGTCGGTGGTTTGTCTGGCATCACGTCTGATGCCGAAGCGGGCCCTCGATCGAGACCCGTGTCGAACACTTCGTCCAGTCGCCGCACCACGATCCGGCCATACCGCTCCGTCACCCACAACGCCGGATGCCGCCCCGGAGTGAAGCCGGGGAGCTGAGGCAGTTCAAGTCCTTCGAGCGGGCTGTCGTCGGGATGACGGAAGGCCGCTCCGCGGGCGCCCCTGACGAGCCGTCTGTTAAGGGTTCTCGCCATCGAGGCCGAGCCGGGAAGTTGAAGATCCTCCGTATGGGGACTCGCCCATGATCAGTGCCATGCGCCGATCGAGCGGAACCAGCACGCCGCCGACGGTCGCCGTTCCGATCGGAAGTCCCGGCTCTTACAACGGCTAACACAATGAGGTGATCTGTCGGTGGGTGATGAGGCAGCAGGCGAGTTTGAGGAAGGCTTCGTGGATGTCTGCTCGTCGTT
>NZ_JBEOVJ010000053.1:0-57174 GCF_040295435.1 Streptomyces sp. NPDC002809 | reverse complement strand
CCCACCGGCTGAAGCCCTTCCGGCCGGCTGCTCGATTCCGCACCATGACTGCTCGGCCTCTGTATGCCGGGATCCATTTTCGATACACGGCCTAGGTCCTCGGACCGAACCGCTCCCCCCGGAGCTCCCGGAACCGCTCCGAAGGCTCACCACGCACCGGAACCTAACGCTCCGCATTACTGAAGCAACGAATGGTGAGTTTGTTACCCGCCCGATGTGAGGCCGCGCATAGGACCCACGTCACTTACGAAGTCACCTAGTTGAGCGATAAGGGCGATTTGGGTGGCCATGGGTGCGGATCGCGGTGCCCAAACGCCTCCGTGTTCCACTACCCGGCTTCGTACGTCACACCTTTGCCACAGCATTTTGCCGCCGCTAACAATTGCAATCGTCCCCGACGGAGATGCGACGCCGCCTCCCGTCTTCGTCCTCCGTGAGGACCCTCCGCGATTCGAAGAGGTACGCCTGTATGTCCGTGTCCAGCATTCCCGGCCGTCTCCGTAACCTGAACAAGACCCAGAAGCTCTCCGCCGCCGGCATCTCCGCCGTCGCCGCCGCGGCCCTCTCCTTGTCCCTGGTACCCGGTAACGCCGAGGCCGAGACCGAGCCTCAGGCACTCTCCGCCGCTCCCGTCGTCTTCGCGTCCGCCGCCGGCGCCTCGCAGGCCAAGACCATCCAGGCCAGCATCGTCGAGCAGCACTCCACCGCCGAGCAGCTGATCAAGGCCGCCGACACCGCGAGGGCCAAGAAGGCCGCCGCAGTGAAGGAGAAGGTCGAGGCCGTGGCCAAGGCGAACGCCAAGAAGGCGGAGGCCAAGGCGAAGGTGAAGGCCGCCGCGAAGTGGAAGGCCAAGAAGGCCGCCGACAAGCGCAACACGCAGGCCGCCAGCCGCTCCGAGTCGCGTTCCCCCGTGTACGCGAACAACCTGGACGGGTGGATCAAGGAGTCCCTGGCCATCATGAAGGCCAAGGGCATCCCGGGCACCTACGACGGGCTGCACCGCAACATCATCCGTGAGTCCAGCGGCAACCCGAACGCGATCAACGACTGGGACGTAAACGCCCAGAACGGCGTGCCGTCGATCGGTCTGCTCCAGATCATCAAGCCGACCTTCGACTACTACCACGTCAGTGGTACCCCCCACACCCAGTACGACCCGGTCGCCAACCTCACCGCCGCGGCCAACTACGCCGCGGACAAGTACGGCTCGATCGACAACGTCAACAGCGCGTACTGAGCAGTTCCGGACCACGCCGAAGGGCGGCACCCCGTGTGGGTGCCGCCCTTCGGCGTCGGGCTGTGCGCAGGGGCGCCCCGCTACTTGCGCATGACCTCGGGCTCGTGGCGGCGCAGCAGTCGCGCGACCGCCACCCCGCAGATGATGCCGAGGACCAGCAGCACCGCGACGTTCATCCCCCACTGTCCGGCCGTGTGCTCCCACAGCGGGTCCAGGTCCGTGGGGTTCTTCTGGTCCCACGGCGGCATGAGGTGGGCGAGGTCGAGCGTGGAACCCGCGCCGGCGATGGCCCAGCGGGACGGCATCAGCCAGGCGAACTGCTCCAGGCCGGGCGATCCGTACACCTGGAACAGGATGCCGGTGAAGACGACCTGGACGATCGCGAACATGACCAGCAGCGGCATGGTCTTCTCGGAGGTCTTCACCAGCGAGGAGATGACCAGGCCGAACATCATCGAGGTGAAGCCGAGCGCGATGATCGTCACGCAGAGTTCCACGGCCGGCGGCATGATCAGGCCCTCCGCCGGCAGATCGCGGGTGGCGAAGCCGATGCCGCAGATGATGACGCCCTGGATGGCCGTGATCACGCCGAGCACGATCACCTTGGACATCAGGTAGGCCGAGCGGGAGAGGCCGGTGGCCCGTTCCCGTTCGTAGATGACGCGTTCCTTGATCAGTTCTCGTACGGAGTTGGCCGCGGCGGAGAAGGTCATCCCGATCACCAGGATCAGCATGATCGTGCCGGCATCGCCGTTGAAGCGGGACGGCGGCTTCGGCGGGGCGAGGCCGAAGTCGGCCGGGATGACCACGCTGACGATGCCGAGCACCGCGGGCAGGATCACCATCAGGCCCATGAAGCCCTTGTCGGACGCGATCACCGAGACGTAGCGGCGCATCAGCGTCCACAGCTGCGTCATCCAGCCCTGCGGCTTCGGCGGGCGCATCTGCTGGTGCGGCGGCATGTGCACGGGCTGTGCGGCGACGGCGTCGATGTCCGCGGCGTACATCTGGTAGTGCTGCGAACCGCGCCAGCGGCCCGCCCAGTCGTAGTCGCGGTAGTTCTCGAACGCGGAGAAGACGTCGGCCCAGGTGGAGTAGCCGAAGAAGTTCAGCGCCTCCTCCGGCGGACCGAAGTAGGCGACGGCGCCGCCCGGCGCCATCACCAGGAGCTTGTCGCAGATGGCCAGCTCGGCGACCGAGTGCGTGACGACGAGTACGGTACGGCCGTCGTCGGCCAGGCCGCGCAGCAGCTGCATGACATCGCGGTCCATGCCCGGGTCGAGGCCTGAGGTCGGCTCGTCCAGGAAGATCAGCGAGGGCTTGGTCAGCAGCTCCAGGGCCACGGAGACGCGCTTGCGCTGGCCACCCGAGAGCGAGGTGACCTTCTTGTCCTTGTGGATGTCGAGCTTGAGCTCGGCGAGGACCTCGTGGATCCGGGACTGGCGCTCGGCCTCGGTGGTGTCCGCGGGGAAGCGGAGCTTGGCCGCGTACTTGAGGGCCTTGGTGACCGTGAGTTCCTTGTGCAGGATGTCGTCCTGCGGGACCAGGCCGATGCGCTGGCGGAGCTCGGCGAACTGCTTGTACAGATTCCGGTTGTCGTAGAGGACGTCGCCCTGGTTGGCGGGCCGGTAGCCGGTGAGCGCCTTGAGCAGGGTGGACTTTCCGGAGCCGGACGGGCCGATGACCCCGATCAGCGACTTCTCCGGGACGCCGAACGACACGTCCTTGAGGATCTGCTTGCCTCCGTCGACCGTCACCGTCAGATGGCGCGCGGCGAAGGAGACCTCACCGGTGTCGACGAACTCCTCGAGCCGGTCTCCGACCAGCCGGAACGTCGAGTGGCCGACGCCGACGATGTCGTTCGCGCCGATGAGCGCGGAGCCGGACTTCGAGAGCGGCTGGCCGTTGACGTACGTGCCGTTGTGGGATCCGAGGTCGCGGATCTCGAAACGGCCGTCGGGTGTCGCGTGGAACTCGGCGTGGTGGCGCGAGACCTGCAGGTCGGAGACGACCAGCTCGTTCTCCAGCGCACGGCCGATCCGCATCACCCGGCCGAGGGCCAGCTGATGGAAGGTGGTGGGGCTCCGGTCGCCGTACATCGGCGACGCCCCCGCCGCGCCGCCGTGAGGTGCCGGTGCCATGCCCTGCTGCTGCGGCACGTGGGGCTGCTGCGGCCGGGCCTGAGGTGTCTGCTGCCAGGCCTGCTGCTGGGCGGGCGGCTGCTGCCCGCCCGCTCCTCCCTGGTGCGGGGCCTGCTGCGGCGGCTGCGGCTGCTGGACGGGGGCCTGGGCACCCGCTGCGGCCTGCCCGCTGTACACATCGGCGCCGCTGAGGCTCAGCCGAGGTCCGTCGGTGGCGTTGCCCAGGTGCACGGTGGAGCCGGGCCCGATCTCCATCTGATGGATCCGCTGGCCCTGCACATACGTGCCGTTGGTACTGCCGTGGTCCTCGATGAGCCAACCGCGCCCGCTCCAGCTGATCGTGGCGTGCCGCCACGACACCCTGGCGTCGTCGATCGTCATGTCGCCCTGCGGATCACGTCCGAGGGTGTACGGCCTGGACGGATCGAGCGTCCAGGTCCTGCCATTCAATTCCAGTACGAGTTCCGGCACTCCGCGCCCCACTAGTTGTCCCCCGAATTACCCCCGTTGCAGGGAGTCTAGGGATGCTGAACATCGTGGGGAACTATTCCAGGAGCAGTCCCCGATACGAAAGCCGGGCGGGTGGATGACCGAACCGAGACCGCACTGTTGCGAACGCCCCGGCCCGAACGGCTGCCTAAGGCCACGAATGGGCATGCGAACGAACAGGTCGCAACAAACTTAGACATTACGGATGTCAGGTCGCTGTCCGGCCCTCGGGACGGGCCGTCGGGGGCGCACGGCGGACCGATACGGTGGAAGCACCATGAGCGCATCTCAGCCCCCTCAGCCCTCCCTGTCTCCTGAGCCTCCTGAGTCACGTCGGGACGCAGACACGCCCACCCTTCTCGTGAAGATCTTCGGGAAGGACCGGCCCGGAATCACGGCCGGCCTCTTCGACACCCTGGCGGCCTACTCGGTCGATGTCGTCGACATCGAGCAGGTCGTCACCCGTGGCCGCATCGTCCTGTGCGCACTGGTCACCACCCCGACCGCGGGCGGGACCACCGCGGGCGACCTGCGGGCCACCGTGCACAGCTGGGCGGAATCGCTGAAGCTGCAGGCCGAGATCATCTCCGGTACGGGTGACAACCGCCCGCGCGGCGACGGCCGTTCCCATGTGACGGTGCTCGGGCACCCGCTCACCGCGGAGTCGACCGCCGCCATAGCGGCCAGGATCACCTCGACCGGCGGGAACATCGACCGGATCTTCCGGCTGGCGAAGTACCCGGTCACCGCCGTCGAGTTCGCGGTGTCCGGCACCGGAACCGAGGCGCTGCGCACCGCACTGGCCGTCGAGGCCGCCGGCATCGGCGTCGACGTGGCGGTCGTCTCGGCCGGGCTGAGCCGCCGGGCACAGCGGCTCGTCGTGATGGACGTCGACTCGACGCTCATCCAGGACGAGGTCATCGAGCTCTTCGCGGCCCATGCCGGCTGCGAGGCCGAGGTCGCAGCGGTGACCGAGCAGGCGATGCGCGGTGAGCTCGACTTCGAACAGTCGCTGCACGCGCGGGTGGCGCTGCTGGCAGGGCTGGACGTATCGGTGGTGGAGAAGGTGCGCGCCGATGTCCGGCTGACGCCGGGCGCCCGCACCCTGATCCGTACGCTGAAGCGCCTCGGCTACCAAGTGGGCGTCGTCTCCGGCGGGTTCACACAGGTGACGGACGATCTCAAGGAGCGGCTCGGGCTCGACTTCGCCTCTGCCAACACTCTGGAGGTCGTCGACGGGAAGCTCACCGGCCGGGTGACCGGGGACATCGTCGACCGGGCGGGCAAGGCCCGGCTGCTGCGCAGCTTCGCCGCGGAGGCCGGGGTGCCGCTGGCGCAGACGGTGGCGATCGGTGACGGGGCGAACGACCTGGACATGCTGAACACCGCGGGGCTCGGGGTCGCCTTCAACGCCAAGCCGGTGGTCCGCGAGGCCGCGCACACCGCGGTGAACGTGCCGTTCCTGGACACCGTGCTCTATCTGCTCGGCATCACGCGCGAGGAGGTCGAGGCCGCCGACGGCCTCGTCGAATAGGGGCGCGAGCCCGGCACGTACACAGGGCCCGGGTGCACACGCCGAAGCGTGCGCATCCGGGCCCTGTCGGCAGCCGGGGCGGTCAGTCGTTCGGAGTCCAGTACTCGACGAGCTTGCCGACGCCGTGCTCCACGCTCTTCCAGGTACCGGGGACCTCGACCACGGCGAACGCGGCGGTCGGGAAGCCGCCGCGGGTCATCCGCGCCAGGGCGTCACCCTCGGCCCCACCCGCCAGGGCGTCGGCGACGGCGTGCATGCCCGGGTTGTGGCCGATGACCAGCAGATCGCGGACGTCGTCGGGGGTCTCGTTGATCAGCGCGATCAGCTCGCCGAGCGAGGCCTCGTAGAGCCTCTCCTCGTAAACGGTCCTGGGGCGCTCCGGCATCTCGTGCACGGCCAGCTTCCACGTCTCGCGTGTCCTGGCCGCGGTCGAGCAGAGGGCCAGATCGAAGACGATCCCGGAATCGGCTAGTTTGCGGCCCGCCACGGGGGCGTCCTTGCGGCCGCGCTCCGCGAGCGGTCGCTCATGGTCGGAGTCCTGCGACCATTCCGCCTTTGCATGCCTGAGAAGGACGATCCTGCGAGGTGTATCGACGCTCATACACCTCAGCTTCGCATGAAATGTGCCACCTGGCGCAGGGTGTTGGAGGGCTCCTTCGCCCTGCTCCCGGGCGTCAGGGGGTCAGCAGCTCCACGATTCGCTCGAGCAACCGGCCGACCGCGGGATCGCCCGTGGCGGCGTGTGCCTGCCCCGGTCCGGCGATCAGCAGGAGGAGCGCGCCGAAGGCCACGGCGGGCAGCGCGACCGCCCACCACGGCAGCCGGACCTCGACGCCGGCGGCGTCCGGGCGGGCGGAGCGGGTGTGCGTACGGGTCGGCATGTCCGCCTCCGTGGGTCCTGGATTCCGATACTCAGAACCTACGGATCCGGGGACGCCGCTCCCATCCGGTGACCCACCCACTTCACCCTGACCCTGGCCCCCTAGGGGATGGTGGGGCCAGCCCCACCATCGCGCCGGGAGCCGTGCGTCACGGGGAGGCGATGGAGGCGATCACGCCGATGACGACCGTGATCAGCAGCATGGCCCCGAAGACCATGAGCAGCTTCTTCTGACCGTTCTGGGGATTCGGATCGAGCACAGGAGACATGGCCCCAGTCTCGCATCTCAGCATTCGTCCTCGATCGTCCGGTCCCGGCCGGCCAGGACACCCGCCACCATCTGGGGCACCATCAGGGCCGCCATGAGCGCGATCGGCAGCCCCCAGCCGCCGCTGTGCTGGTAGAGCACACCGACCAGGAGCGGGCCGGGGATGGAGATGAGATAGCCCGTGGACTGGGCGAACGCGGACAGCCGTACCACTCCGGCGCCGCTGCGGGAGCGCATGCCGATCATGGTGAGGGCGAGCGGGAAGGCGCAGTTCGAGATGCCCAGGAGCAGCGCCCAGGCCCAGGCCCCGCCGGAGGGGGCGAGGTAGAGGCCCCCGTAGCCGATGAGGCCGCAGGCGCCGAGGAAGACGACGATCGGCCCCTGGTTCTTCATCCGGGCGGCGACCCTGGGGATGACGAAGGCCAGCGGTACGCCCATGGCCATGGTGACGGCGAGCAGGACGCCCGCCGTGCCGGCCGAGACCCCGGCGTCGCGGAAGATCTGCGGCATCCACCCCATCGTGATGTACGCGGCGGTGGCCTGGAGGCCGAAGAAGCAGGCGAGGGCCCAGGCGGTGCGGCTGCGGGTGATCCGGAGCGCGGGGGCCTCCGGCCGCTGGGCCGCTCGGTGGCCGGTGCCGCCGCTGCGGTCCCTTGCCAGCGGGATCCAGGGCAGGATCGCGGCGGCGGCGAGGGCGGCCCAGATGCCGAGACCGGCCTTCCAACTGCCGCCCATCGCCTCGGTCATGGGTACGGTCACGGCCGCGGCCAGCGAGGTGCCGAGGGCGAGGGCCATGGAGTAGAGGCCCGTCATGGAGCCGACGCGGTCCGGGAACCAGCGCTTGACGATCACCGGCATCAGGACGTTGCTGACGGCGATGCCCATCAGGGCCAGCGCGCTCGCGGCGAGGAAGCCTGCGGTGCCACCGACGAGGGGCCTGATCGCCAGACCCGCGGTGATGGCGACCATGCCCGCGCAGACGACCGCGCCCGGTCCGAAGCGGCGGGCCAGGCGCGGCGCCATGACGCCGAAGACGGCGAAACAGAGCGGCGGAACGGAGGTGAGCACCCCGGCGACGCTGCCGCTCATGTGCAGCCCGTCGCGTACCTCTTCGAGGAGGGCGCCGAGGCTGGTGATGGCGGGGCGGAGGTTGAGCGCGGCGAGGACGAGCCCGACGACGACCAGGCGGAACACCCAGGGGGCGGGGCCGGCCGCCCGGGCGGGCGACTCGAGGCGGGGGGCCGCGGGCGCGGCCGGGTCCAGCGTCCTGGTGGGGGTCCGGGGAGGGGTTACGTCGTCATGCATGGGGCCATCATAGAATCATGGGATGATTACTTGTCCAATGCTCTGAGAAGATTCGGATACCTCCGCGAGACGGCAGCGGCCACCGCCGCCCGCCGCACACCCGAGCAAGGAGCACCATGGCGTTGACGTCCCCGGGGCGTTCGGCACTCGCCGACCAGGTGATTGCCCAGCTGCGGAACCAGATCACGTCGGGCGAGTGGCCCGTGGGTTCGCGCATCCCCACCGAGCCCGAGCTGGTCGAACAGCTCGGGGTGGCCCGCAACACCGTCCGCGAGGCGGTCCGCGCGCTCGCGCACAACGGGCTGCTCGACATCCGGCAGGGTTCGGGCACCTATGTGGTGGCCGTCAGCGAGCTGGCCGGGGTGATGCACCGCCGGTTCGCGTCCGCCGATCCCCGACATGTGGCCGAGCTGCGCTCGACGCTGGAGTCGTCGGCGGCGCGCCTGGCCGCCGGCCGGCGCACCGAGCGGGACCTGAAGCAGCTGGACGCGCTCATGCGGCGCCGGGAGGAGACCTGGGCGGCGGGGGACGCCGAGGCGTTCGTGGCGGCGGACGCGACGCTGCATCTGGCCGTGGTCGCCGCCTCGCACAACGAGGTGCTCACCGGGCTCTACGCCGACCTGGGTGATCTGCTGCGGGACTATCTGCGAGTCGACATCGGCCATGAACTGCGGCCGGAGAACCACATGGACCACAGCCAGCTCGTCGAGGCGATCCGGGCCGGTGACGCGGAGGCCGCCGCCGCGGAGGCCGCGAGCCACGCGCTGAGCTGCCTGGTGGACCGGGTCTGACGCGTCGGCCGGACCCTGTGCCGTTCAGGCGCCCGTTCGCTCCGGGGGTTCCGGCCCGGCGTACGGGGCCGGCGGCGTGCCGGTACGTCCGGGTTGCCTCATGAGCCCGGACGGGCCCGGACCGGGGCGCTGTCCGGCGGCGGGAACAGATAGGCGCTGTACGGACCCCCGTCCCGGGTCTCCGCCAGGAAGACGGGCGGCCCCGAGGGTGCGTACGCCGGCCGGGGGCCGCCGCCGGCGACGAGTACGGCCGTCGGGACCCGTCGGGCGGCGTCCCTGAGACCCGCGGGCGTGATGCTGCCGTCGTGCCCGGCGGTCTGCCGTGAGGCACAGCCCGTGTAGTAGGCGATCGGGACCGCCTGCTCGCCGCTGATCACGCAGGGCGGGCGGATTCCGTTGCGGTGGAGCGCGGCGGCCACGGCCGCGAAGTTCGCGCTGGTCGAATGGCTGCTGGCGGACACCCTGCTCGTCACCTGGATCTGTACGGCCAGGTGGGCGGCGAGGACGGCGGCGAGCGCGACGACGCGCCACTGCCCCGTGACGGTACGCCTCGGGCTCCCTGCACGGCGCGCCCAGGCGTACAGGCGCACCAGGCACTCCGCCACCGGCAGGGACAGCAGTGCGTAGGCGGGCAGCAGGAAGCGGGGTGCGGCGTACTCGATCAGGAAGAGGTACGGCACCGCCAGTGATACCGCCGTCCCGGTCGCCAGGAGGATCACCGTGCCCCGGCCCGCCCTGCGTGCGACGAGGGCCCCGCCTGCGGCCAGGAACGGCAGCAGGGCCCACCAGACCGTCGTGCCGGGCCGCTTCCACGGGATGGCGCAGGGACGGCAGAGCGTGCGTCCCTCCAGCGCCTTGGCCTGGTCGTCCACCGCCAGGTTCCAGCCCAGGCCGCCCTGGATCTCGCTGGCCCGGTGCAGCCGGGTGAGCGGCCCCCCGTAGTGCGCGAACGCCTCCACGATCCACGGCGCGGCGCCCGCGATGAGCCCTACGGCCAGCGCGGCGAACATCCGAGGCCGCACCACCGTGACCAGCAGCAACGGCAGAGCGAGCCATGCCCCGTCGGCCGGCCGCATCAGGACGACGACGGCCACCGCCGCCCCCGCACCGAGGAGCTCGGCCCGCCCCGCCCCGCGCAGCAGGGCGCGCGCGACCCAACCCGTCGCGGCCAGGGCGCCCAGCGCGCACCAGAGGTTCGGCATGGCCATGGAGCCGTAGAACAGGGTCGGCCAGAGAGTGGCGAACAGGACCCCCGCGCAGACCAGGACACGGCCGGGCACCAGGGTCCGCCAGACCTGGAAGGCGCCGACGAGCGCGCCGGCCGAGAGGACGGCGAGGTAGATCCGCAGGACGGTCGTGGACGCGGTGAGGGCGGTGACCGGAGCGACCAGGTAGGAGATGCCCCGGGCGCGAGGGGCGCTGAAGAACGCGGCCGGGGTGTCGCCCCCGGCCTGGCTGACGTAGACGGTCTCGTCCCACCCGAGGCCCGATCCCGGTACGACGAAGGCCAGTTGCACGGCGACGCCGACCACCGCGATGGCCGCAAGCCAGGGCAGCAGCAGCCGCGGCGAGGACGCGGGGGCCGGATCCGTCGACGCGCGCACCCGGGCAGGGCTCGGGGCCCGTAACTCGTACATGACCGCTCCTCGGCAGGGCAGTTGGGATGAGCCCTGACCGAGGCCAGCCTGCCCGATCACCGTGTGCCGAAGAGGCCGGGCGCGCCGTACCGGCACGAGACCTTGTCCCCGGGCCTTCGCCCGGGAGACCGTGGCCCTGCTCGCTCCTGCGCGTCTAGGACTCCTCGGCCCTGTACGTCTCGGTGGCGTGGGTGACCCAGGCGGAGCGCACTTCCTTCCAGCAGCGGTCGTCCAGCCGTACGGTCCGGCCCGCGGGGACCTCGACCGGCCTGGAGTCGGCGTCGACGTCCCACCAGCGGGCGCACTCGGTGTGCAGCTGGACCCGGTCGGTGGAGGGGTAGGGGTTGTGGCAGTAGGCGACGACTCGGGATCCCTTCACCGATGTACGGCATTCGGCGCCGGAGGGTTCGGGGGCGGCCGCGGCGGGCGCGGCCGAGCCTGCGGCGCCGACGTGACCCGCCGCGTACAGGCCGACGGGCACGAGCAGCCCGGCGACGACGGCGGAGGCCACCAGCAGGGATCGGGTTCGGTGACGTGTGCCGCGCACAGCGATCTCCTCCCCTCAGCCTGACCAGAAGTCCGGTTCCTCCACATTCTGCGGTGAATCGACCAGCTTTTCGACCTGAGCGCCCGGAGGCCGGGCGGGGCAAGGAAAACGGCCGCCCACCACCTCCGGAGAGGTGGTGGGCGGCCGGGGTGCGAGGGTCAGGCACCCATCATGTGCACGCCACTGTCGACGTGGATGATCTCGCCCGTCGTCCTCGGGAAGAAGTCCGAGAGCAGCGCGACGACGCCGCGGCCGGCCGGCTCCGGGTCCTTCATGTCCCACGCCAGCGGCGCGCGGGTGTTCCACACGTCGGCGAGCTCACCGAAGCCCGGGATGGACTTGGCGGCCATGGAGCCGATCGGTCCGGCCGAGATCAGGTTGCAGCGGATGCCGTCCTTGCCCAGGTCACGGGCGAGGTAGCGGGAGGTGGCCTCCAGCGCGGCCTTCGCCGGGCCCATCCAGTCGTACTGCGGCCAGGCGTACTGCGCGTCGAAGGTGAGGCCGACGATCGAACCGCCCTCGCTCATCAGCGGCTTGCACGCCATGGCGAGCGACTTCAGCGAGAACGCCGAGACGTGCATCGCCGTGGCGACCGACTCGAACGGGGTGTTGAGGAAGTTGCCGCCGAGTGCGTCCTGCGGCGCGAAGCCGATGGAGTGGACGACGCCGTCGAGCGAACCGAGCTCGTCCCGCACCAGACCGGCGAGCCGGTCGAGGTGCTCGGTGTTGGTCACGTCCAGCTCGATGACCTTGGCCGGCTTGGGCAGCTTCTTGGCGATGCGCTCCGTCAGCGTGGGCCGCGGGAAGGCGGTCAGGATGACTTCGGCGCCCTGCTCCTGGGCCACCTTGGCGGTGTGGAACGCGATGGACGACTCCATCAGCACCCCGGTGATGAGGATGCGCTTGCCGTCGAGAATTCCGCTCATGGTGATCAGTGACCCATGCCCAATCCGCCGTCAACGGGGATGACGGCTCCAGTGATGTACGACGCGTCGTCGGAGGCGAGGAAGCGCACCGCGGCGGCGATCTCCCCGGGCTGCGCGTAACGCGCGAGCGGCACCTGGGCGACGATGCCCTTGCGCTGCTCCTCGGTGAGCGCCTGCGTCATGTCGGTGTCGACAAAGCCGGGCGCGACGACGTTGAACGTGATGTTCCGCGAGCCGAGCTCACGGGCGAGCGACCTCGCGAAGCCGACCAGACCGGCCTTGGACGCGGCGTAGTTGGCCTGTCCGGCCGAGCCGAGGAGGCCGACGACGGAGGAGATGAGGACGACGCGGCCCTTCTTGGCGCGCAGCATGCCTCGGTTGGCGCGCTTGACCACCCGGAAGGTGCCGGTGAGGTTGGTGTCGAGCACGGACGTGAAGTCCTCCTCGGACATCCGCATCAGCAACTGGTCCTTGGTGATACCGGCGTTGGCGACCAGTACCTCCACATTGCCGTGCTTCTCCTCGACCTCCTTGTAGGCCTGCTCCACCTGCTCGGCGTCGGTGATGTCGCAACGGACCGCGAGAACACCGGCCTCGGCGAGCTCCGCAGGCGGCTCGCCGGAACGGTAGGTGATCGCGACTTTGTCGCCGTTGTCGGCGAAAGCGCGGGCGATGGCGAGGCCGATGCCCCGGTTTCCTCCGGTGACGAGAACCGAGCGGCTCAACGGATCACCCTTTCCTTGGCGGTCTGGTACATCGAAAACCTATCGGTACCGTCGTCTCCACGAGGAATCGGCCCCTGACAGCGCCTTCCCCCGGTCACTGTGGGGTTCCTACAGAGACGTACCCGGCCCGGCAGGCCACGACCGGACCGGGGGCCGCCGGACGGTCCGCCCTCGCGCGCGGCCCGGAATTCGACCGCGACGCCCCTGCGGCCGTGCTTCACTGCCTCGTAAACGATCCGAGGGTATGTGACGCAGAGGAGAGGCCGCCCGTGCCCCATGAGGTAGATGAGTCGTTCCTGGCCCTCCCGCTACGGCCGCTCGCCGACGCGGCGCTGGCCCGCGCGCGGGCGCTCGGCGCCGTGCACGCCGACTTCCGCTTCGAGCGGGTGCGCAGCGCCACGTGGCGGCTGCGGGACGCCCGGCCGGCCGGGTCGTCGGACACCACCGATCTCGGGTACGCGGTGCGGGTGGTTCACGGCGGGGCGTGGGGGTTCGCCTCCGGGGTGGACCTGACGATGGACGCCGCGGCGAAGGTGGCCTCGCAGGCCGTCGCCATGGCGAAGCTGTCGGCGAAGGTGATCGCGGCTGCGGGTTCGGACGAGCGGGTGGAGCTGGCCGGCGAACCGGTGCACGGGGAGCGGAGCTGGGTGTCGGCGTACGACGTCGACCCCTTCGACGTGCCGGCCGAGGAGAAGGCGGGGCTGCTCGCCGAGTGGAGCGGCCGGCTGCTGGGGGCGGAAGGCGTGGCCCATGCGGATGCCTCGCTGATGACCGTCCACGAGAACAAGTTCTACGCCGACACGGCGGGCACCGTCACCACGCAGCAGCGGGTGCGGATCCATCCGCAGTTCACCGCGGTCGCGGTGGACGCGACGACCGGCGAGTTCGACTCCATGCGCACGATCGCGCCGCCGGCGGGGCGCGGCTGGGAGTACCTGACCGGCACCGGCTGGGACTGGAACGCGGAGCTGGAGAGCATCCCCGGGCTGCTGGCCGAGAAGATGCGGGCCCCGAGCGTGGAGGCGGGGACGTACGACCTGGTCGTCGACCCGTCCAACCTGTGGCTGACCATCCACGAGTCGATCGGCCACGCCACCGAGCTGGACCGGGCACTGGGGTACGAGGCGGCGTACGCCGGGACCTCGTTCGCCACGTTCGACCAGCTGGGGAAGCTGGCGTACGGCTCCCCTGTGATGAACGTGACGGGTGACCGAACCGCCGAGCACGGGCTCGCGACGATCGGGTACGACGACGAGGGCGTCGAGGCGCAGTCCTGGGACCTGGTCAAGGACGGGACGCTGGTCGGTTACCAGCTGGACCGCCGGATCGCGAAGCTGACGGGCCTGGGCCGGTCCAACGGGTGCGCGTACGCGGACTCGCCGGGCCATGTCCCCGTACAACGGATGGCGAACGTGTCGCTGAAGCCGGATCCGGGCGGGCTCTCCACGGAGGATCTGATCGGCGGGGTGGAGCGCGGGATCTACGTGGTCGGCGACCGGTCCTGGTCGATCGACATGCAGCGGTACAACTTCCAGTTCACCGGGCAGCGGTTCTTCCGGATCGAGAACGGACAGCTGGCCGGGCAGTTGCGCGATGTCGCCTACCAGGCGACGACGACGGACTTCTGGGGCTCGATGGAGAAGGTCGGCGGTCCGCAGACTTACGTCCTGGGCGGCGCCTTCAACTGCGGCAAGGCCCAGCCGGGCCAGGTAGCGGCCGTCTCGCACGGCTGTCCCTCCGCCCTCTTCCGGGGCGTGAACATCCTCAACACGACGCAGGAGGCCGGGCGATGAGCGGCGACCACGGAATCGGCCGGGGGTCCGGGGGTCGCTCCCCGGGCAGGCACAGTCTCAACACGACGCAGGAGGCCGGGCGATGAGCCGCGTCAGCAAGCCGCACGAGATCGTCGAGCGCGCGCTCGAACTGTCCACCGCCGACGGCTGTGTGGTCATCGCCGACGAGGAGTCGTCGGCCAATCTGCGCTGGGCCGGCAACGCGCTCACGACGAACGGCGTGACGAGGGGCCGCACCCTGACCGTCATCGCCACCGTCGACGGTGCCGAGGGCGCCGCCTCCGGTGTCGTGTCCCGGTCCGCCGTCACCGCGGCCGATCTGGAGCCGCTGGTGCGGGCAGCCGAGGCCGCCGCGCGCGGGGCCGGTCCGGCCGAGGACGCGCAGCCGCTGGTCACCGGGGTGCCGCAGTCCCCCGACTTCACGGACGCGCCCGCGGAGACGGGCTCCGACGTCTTCGCGGCGTTCGCCCCCGCGCTCGGCGACGCCTTCGCCCGGGCCCGTTCCGGCGGTCGCGAGCTGTACGGCTTCGCCAACCACGAGATGACCTCGACGTACCTGGGTACGTCGACGGGGCTGCGGCTGCGTCACGACCAGCCGAACGGGACGCTGGAGCTGAACGCCAAGTCCCCCGACCGGTCGCGCTCCGCCTGGGCGGGACGCTCGACCCGTGACTTCAAGGACGTCGACCCGGCGGAGATGGACGCCGAGCTCGCGCGGCGGCTGGTCTGGGCGGAGCGCCGGATCGAGCTGCCCGCCGGGCGGTACGAGACGCTGCTGCCGCCGACCGCCGTCGCCGACCTGCTGATCTACCAGCTGTGGTCGGCGACCGCGCGGGACGCCGTCGAGGGCCGGACGGTGTTCTCCAAGCCGGGCGGCGGCACACGGCTCGGCGAGACCCTGTCGCCGTTGCCGCTGACCCTGCGCAGCGACCCGAACGTGCCGGGGCTCGAATCGGCGCCGTTCGTCATCGCCCACTCCTCGGGGGACGGCGGCTCGGTCTTCGACAACGGGCTGCCGCTGGGCCGGACCGACTGGATCAGGGACGGCCGTCTCGACCGGCTGACGACGACCCGGCACACGGCGGGGCTGACGGGGCTGCCGGTCGCTCCGGCGATCGACAACCTGGTGCTGGAGGGCGGCGGTGAGCGGTCCCTGGAGGAGATGGTGGCCGCGACGACCGGCCGCGCACTGCTCCTGACCTGCATGTGGTACATCCGGGAGGTCGATCCGGCGACGCTGCTGCTGACCGGGCTGACCCGCGACGGGGTGTATCTCGTGGAGGACGGCGAGGTGGTCGGCGAGGTGAACAACTTCCGTTTCAACGAGTCCCCCGTGGACCTGCTGTCGCGGGCCACCGAGGCGGGCCGCACGGAGAAGACGCTGCCGCGCGAGTGGGGCGACTGGTTCACCCGGGCCGCGATGCCCGCGCTGCGCATCCCGGACTTCAACATGAGCTCGGTGAGCCCGGGCGTATGACCCGCCTAAGGGCTGTCCCGTAATCCGTGGTGGATCAGCGCGCGGCGTCGGCTGCGGTGCATCGCAAGGCGGAGGAGCGTCCGCATACTGGATGTATTCGGACGTTCCGACAACGCGGCGAGGTGCCGTAGCTGTCGTCGCGCGCCCGCCAGGGATTACGGGACAGCCCTTAGACTGACTGTTGCCTTTCGATACACGTATCGACACACGTAGCCGAGGAGACACGGAACAGTGACGGACATCGTCGACGAGCTGAAGTGGCGCGGGCTGTTCGCCCAGTCCACTGACGAGGACGCCCTGCGCAAGGCTCTCGCGGACGGTCCTGTCACGTTCTATTGCGGCTACGACCCCACCGCGGCGAGTCTGCACGTCGGCCATCTGGTGCAGGTGCTCACCATGCGCCGGCTCCAGCAGGCCGGCCTGCGCCCGCTCGCCCTGGTGGGCGGGGCCACCGGCCAGATCGGTGATCCGCGGCCGACCGCCGAGCGCACGCTGAACGACCCGGAGACGATCGCCGCCTGGGTGTCGCGGCTGCGGTCCCAGATCGAGCCGTTCCTGTCCTTCGAGGGCGAGAACGCGGCGGTCATGGTGAACAACCTGGACTGGACCGCGGGCATGTCCGCGATCGAGTTCCTGCGGGACATCGGCAAGCACTTCCGGGTCAACAAGATGCTCACCAAGGAGTCCATCGCCCGGCGGCTGGAGTCCGACGAGGGCATCAGCTACACCGAGTTCAGCTACCAGCTGCTCCAGAGCATGGACTTCCTGGAGCTGTACCGCCGCCACGGCTGCACCCTCCAGCAGGGCGGCAGCGACCAGTGGGGCAACCTCACCGCGGGCCTCGACCTGATCCACCGCCTGGAGCCGGGCGCCGAGGTCCACGCGCTGGCGACGCCGCTGATGACGAAGGCGGACGGCACCAAGTTCGGCAAGTCCGAGAGCGGGGCCGTCTGGCTCGACCCGGAGATGACCACGCCGTACGCGTTCTACCAGTTCTGGCTGAACGTGGACGACCGCGACGTCTCCCGCTACATGCGCATCCTCAGTTTCCAGACCCCTGCCGAGCTGGAGGAGCTGGAGAAGGCCACCGAGGAGCGGCCGCAGGCGAGGGCCGCGCAGCGCGCGCTGGCCGAGGAGCTGACGACGCTGGTGCACGGCGCGGACCAGTGCGCCGCGGTCATCGCCGCGTCGAAGGCGCTGTTCGGTCAGGGCGAGCTCGGCGAGCTGGACGAGGCGACGCTGAGTGCCGCCCTGTCCGAGGTGCCGCACGCCCAGGTCACCGAGCTCGGTCCGCTGGTCGACCTGCTGGTCGAGGCCGGTCTGGCGCCGAGCAAGTCGGGTGCCCGGCGCACGGTCAAGGAGGGCGGCGCCTACGTGAACAACGTGAAGGCCCTCGACGGTGAGGCGGCACCGCTCCGCGAGGAGCTGCTGCACGGGCGCTGGCTGGTGCTGCGCCGGGGCAAGAAGAACCTCGCGGCGATCGAGGTCACGGCCGGCTGAGCCGTAACGGCCGCACCACAGCGATACGGCGGGGCACGCATGCTGCGTGCCCCGCCGTATCGCTGTGGTGGGCGTGGGTCAGGTCTTCTGCCTGGTGCCCTTGATCGAAGCCCAGAGCATGTCGCCGACACCGACCACCACCACGGCTCCGATCAGCTGGAGCACATGACGTGTCCAGTCGATTCCCTTGGTGTCGTTGACACCGATCCACGTGGCGACAGCATTGCCGAGGATGCTGCCGATCATGCCGAAGATGACCGTCAGCCAGAGTGGGATCTCCTGCTTGCCCGGCAGGATCGCCTTCGCGATCAGACCGAGCACCAGGCCCACGATGATTGCCCACAACCAGCTCATGTCGCCTCCTTGTGCGACGCGGTGTCGCGCATGTCCGCCCAGTCTCGGTGCTGGGTCTGTACGCCGCATGTCGGACAGAGCCGTACGTGCGGTGGGGCGACGCGGCGTACGTATGCGGCGCGCCCCGGTCTCGAACCGGGGGGAGGCCGGGCGTACCGTGGGATCCGGTCCGGTCCGGGGAGCGTCCGGCGCAGGAACGGGGTCTCCCCCAGTTCGTCATGAGCTCGGGGAAGGTTGGTGGAGACGTGTTGGGGAAGCAGAGCGGTGCAGAGGTCTTCCGGATCACGGGGGCGCGACAGGGGCTCGCGGAGGATGTGCGCGGCAGGCAGCGGCGCTATGTGATCTCGATGTCCGTGCGCACGGTTTCGGTGGTCGCCGCCGCGGTCCTGTGGAACGTGGAGCGTCATGTGGCGATCGTGGCGCTCGCGCTGGGGGTTCTGCTCCCCTACGTCGCGGTCGTCATCGCCAACGCGGGCCGCGAGAACAGCCCTTCGATTCCCTCGACCTTCGTGCCGGCGCCGACGCGGCTCGCGCTGGATGCCGCTCCGGTGGCCGGTCCGGCGGAGCCCGGTCCGGAGAGCGGACACGTCTTCCGGAGTCCGGATCCGCAGGAGCACAACTGAGCCCTGCAGTGGCCCAAGCTCAAGAAAAGCTCAGATCAATCATGAAGTTCCAGTGCACCGCACCCCGGTCTGCGTGACATACTTCGTTAGCGCTCCGCATCCCCCGTCGGAGCGACGGACCGACGCCGGGCAGCTCCCCCCGTGGCTGCTCGGCGTCGCCATTTCTCCGGCGGGGATGCCGCAGGGCCCGGCCTCCGGCTCAGGCCCTAGGGTTGAGTCCGTGAACTCCACCGAATCCGGTTCCGCGGCCGAGAGTGCTGCCACCGCCCCCGTCTGTTCGGCCAAGGGCTGCCGCACCGATGCCGTGTGGGTACTGGCCTGGAACAATCCGAAGCTGCACACCCCCGAGCGCCGCAAGACCTGGCTGGCCTGTGACGAGCACCGGGAGCATCTCTCCTCGTTCCTGGGGGTGCGGGGCTTCCTGAAGGACGTGGTGACACTGGCCGCGTGGGAGTCGTCGAACCCGTCGGACTCGTAGCGGCTCGGGCGCTACCCGCCGATCGCCGACATCGGGCGGTCCGGCTGGAGGAACGACGGGTCGTCGAGGCCGGATCCGGCCTTCTTGCCCCACATGGCGAGCTTCCAGAGCCGGGCGATCTCCTCGTCCGGTGCCTCCGAGCGCAGTGCGCCGCGCAGGTCGGTCTCCTCGCGGGCGAACAGGCAGGTGCGCACCTGTCCGTCGGCGGTGAGCCTGGTGCGGTCGCAGGCCCGGCAGAACGGGCGGGTGACGGAGGCGATGACGCCGACCCGGTGGGGTCCGCCGTCCACGAGCCAGCGCTCGGCGGGGGCGGAGCCGCGCTCGCCGTCCTCCTCGGCGGTGAGAGCGAAGCGGGTGCGCAGCGATTGGAGGATGTCGCCTGCCGTGATCATTCCGTCGCGCTTCCAGCCGTGCTGGGCGTCGAGCGGCATCTGCTCGATGAAGCGGAGCTCGTACTCGTTGGCCACGGCCCAGGCGAGCAGGTCGGGCGCCTCGTCGTCGTTGAGCCCCGGCATCAGGACGGTGTTGACCTTGACGGGGGTGAGGCCGGCGTCGCGCGCGGCCTCGAGTCCGGCCAGGACGTCGTGGTGGCGGTCGCGGCGGGTGAGGGTCTTGAACACGTCGGGGCGCAGGGTGTCCAGGGAGACGTTGACCCGGTCCAGGCCTGCGGCCTGGAGCGCGGCGGCGGTCCGCTTCAGTCCGATGCCGTTGGTCGTGAGCGACATCTTCGGGCGGGGTGTCAGGGCCGCGCACTGCTGGACGATGGAGACGAGTCCGGGACGCAGCAGCGGCTCTCCGCCGGTGAAACGGACTTCGGTGATGCCGAGCTGCGTGACCGCGATGCGGACGAGCCGGACGATCTCGTCGTCACTCAGCAGGTCGGGCTTGGCCAGCCACTGCAGGCCCTCTTCGGGCATGCAGTAGGTGCAGCGCAGATTGCAGCGGTCGGTCAGCGAGACACGCAGGTCGGTGGCGACCCTGTCGTAGGTGTCGATGAGCATGGTGGGCCCCCTCCCCCCGGTGACTTCCCGGTTGCGGTATCTGACTCTTCCGAGACTACGCGAGACCTGTGACAGCGGAGAGGCCCGTTTGACACGAGGAGCGGCGCGGCCGCGTCGTAGGACTCTACGACGCGGCCGCGGCGACGGAGTGGTGCGGACACCCGACTCCTCTGTGAACTTCTGCTCTCAGTGGGCTCCGATGCCTGTGAGGGACTTGACCTCCAGCTCGGCGTACTTGCCCTTGTCCGGCTCCTCCTTCGACAGGAGGGAGCCGATCCAGCCGAGCAGGAAGCCCAGCGGGATGGAGATCAGGCCCGGGTTCTCCAGTGGGAACCAGGCGAAGTCGACGCCCTTGAACATCGAGGTCTTCGCGTTTCCGGAGACGACCGGCGAGAACAGCACCAGGATCACCGAGCTGGCGAGACCTCCGTAGATCGACCACAGCGCGCCCTGGGTGGTGAACCGCTTCCAGAAGAGGCTGTAGAGGAGCGTCGGCAGGTTGGCCGAGGCGGCGACGGCGAAGGCGAGCGCCACCAGGCCGGCGACGTTCATGTCGCGGGCGAAGGCGCCCAGCAGGATCGCGGCCGCACCGATGAAGACGGTGGCCCAGCGAGCCGCTCGCATCTCCTCCTTCTCGGTGGCCTTCCCCTTGCGGATGACGTTGGCGTAGATGTCGTGGGCGAAGGACGACGAGGAGGCGAGGGTGAGTCCCGCGACGACGGCGAGGATCGTGGCGAAGGCCACCGCGGAGATCACGGCGAGCATGACGGCTCCGCCGGTGGAGCCGACCCCGCCGAGGTACTCGGCGAGCTGCGGGGCCGCCGCGTTGCCTGCGGGGTTCTTCGCCTTGATCTCGTCCGGGCCGATGAGGGCCGCTGCGCCGAATCCGAGCGCGATCGTCATCAGGTAGAAGGCACCGATGATGCCGATGGCCCAGTTGACCGACTTACGGGCCGCCTTGGCGGTCGGCACCGTGTAGAAGCGGATCAGGATGTGCGGCAGACCGGCGGTGCCCAGCACCAGGGCGATGCCGAGGGAGAGGAAGTCCAGCTTCGACGTGCCGGTGGCGCCGTACTTCAGCCCGGGCTCGAGGAACGAGGCGCCGTGGCCGCTCTTCTCGGCGGCGGTGCCCAGCAGGTCCGAGACGTTGAAGTCGAACTTCCACAGCACCATGAAGGTCATCAGGATAGCGCCCGCGATCAGGAGCACGGCCTTGACCATCTGCACCCAGGTGGTGCCCTTCATGCCGCCGATGGTGACGTACACGATCATCAGTACGCCGACCAGCGCAACGATGAGGATCTTTCCGGCGTCACTGGTGATCCCGAGGAGCAGCGAGACCAGAACTCCCGCGCCTGCCATCTGTGCCAGCAGGTAGAAGATCGAGACGACGATGGTGGAAACACCCGCGGCGGTGCGGACCGGGCGCTGGCGCATCCGGTAGGCGAGAACATCGCCCATGGTGTAGCGGCCGGAGTTGCGCAGCGGTTCGGCGACCAGCAGCAGCGCCACCAGCCAGGCGACGAGGAAGCCGATCGAGTAGAGGAAGCCGTCGTAGCCGAAGAGGGCGATGGCTCCGGCGATACCGAGGAACGACGCGGCGGACATGTAGTCACCGGAGACCGCGAGGCCGTTCTGGAAGGCGGTGAACTGGCGGCCGCCCGCGTAGAAGTCGGAGGCGCTCTTGGTCTGGCGGCCGGCCCAGACCGTGATGCCGAGGGTCGCGGCGACGAAGATCCCGAAGAGCGAGATGATCAGCGGCCGGTGCTCGCTGGTGGACGAGGCGGCGAGCGTCACGACGGTGTGGGAGTGGTACGCGGCGCTCATACGTCGGCCTCCATACGGGACTTGATGGCCTCGGCCTTCGGGTCGAGTTTCGCGTTGGCGTGCCGCGAGTAGAACCAGGCGATGAGGAAGGTGGTGAGGAACTGGGCCAGGCCGAAGACGAAGGCGACGTTGAAGTTGCTGTACACCTTGGTGCCCATGAAGCCGCCGGCGTAGTTGGAGAGCAGCACGTACAGCAGGTACCAGAGGACGAAGGCGATGGTCAGCGGAAAGGCGAACGAGCGGTACGAGCGGCGGAGTTCGCCGAATTCCTGGCTCGCCTGCTCCGCGACGAACGCCTCGGTCGTGGGCTGGGCGGGGCCGGTCTCCGTACTGCCCTCGGGCGGCGGTGCATCGGTAGCCACGGAATCTCCTCGCGACGCGGGTGCGGTGGTGGTGGGGACGGTGGATTTCACTGGGGACCTCGATATCGGGGAGTGGTGGTGCGCCTCCCCTGACAACGGCACGCAGCGCGCGGCGAAGCGGTTCACCACGGTTTCCGCCTTCTCCGTGTCACCCCTTCGGACGCTCCGGCGGAAACCGGATCTCTCGAACTCATTGATGAGCGGGGATGATCGGCGATAGCTTCACTCGTCATGTACGCGACTGGACACACCCCGTGGCCGGTCGACTGACACGGATGAAGTGGAGACCCCATGGCTCATCTGGGATCCAGACGGAAGCGCGCACTGACGCTGCCCCTCGGATTGGCCCTCACCGCATCGCTCGGCTTCCTGCCGACGGGCCCCGCCTCCGCCGCTCCGGTGGAGGACACGCCCTCGGCAGCGGTGTCGGCGGACGGTCCGAAGCTGTCGTACGTGGTCAACACTCGCGGCGGTCACGGCACCGTCAAGCAGGTGCGCAAGGCGATCGAGCGGGCCGGCGGCACGGTGGTGATCGCCTACGACCGGATCGGGGTCATCGTGGCCCACTCGCAGAACCCGCAGTTCGCGCAGTCGATGCGCCGCGTCAAGGGCGTCGATTCGGCCGGAGCCACCCGTACCAACCCGATCGTCCCGCAGGCAACCAAGGACATCGGGGTCGATCAGCCGCTGACCGCGCAGCAGGAGCGGACCGCGGCGGCGCAGGCGACGGCCGGCCAGGACCCCATGGAGCCGCTGCAGTGGGACCTGCCCGCCATCAAGGCGGACAAGGCGCACGAGAAGTCACTGGGCAGCCCGAAGGTCACGGTCGCGGTCATCGACACGGGCGTGGACGACACCCACCCGGACCTCGCCCCGAACTTCGACCGCTCCGCCTCGGCGAGCTGTGTGTCCGGCGCCCCGGACACGACGGAGGGCGCCTGGCGGCCGGCGGCCGGTGAGAGCGACCACGGCACGCATGTCGCGGGCACGATCGCCGCAGCGAAGAACGGCATCGGGGTGACGGGCGTCGCTCCGGGTGTGAAGGTCGCCGGTATCAAGGTGTCGAACCCGAGCGGGTTCTTCTACACGGAGTCCGTCGTGTGCGGCTTCGTCTGGGCTGCCGACCACGGCGTCGATGTCACCAACAACAGCTATTACACGGACCCGTGGCTGTACAACTGCAAGAACGACCCGGACCAGGCCGCACTCGTCGAGGCGGTCGCCCGGGCCACGCAGTACGCGGAGCGCAAGGGCGCGGTCAACGTCGCCGCGGCGGGCAACTCGGCCGAGGACCTCGCGGCCGACACGCTGGAGGACACGACGAGCCCGAACGACACCACCCCGGTCACCCGGACCATCGACCCGAAGCAGTGCTTCGACATCCCGACGATGCTGCCGGGTGTCGTGACGGTCTCGGCGACGGGCGCGAAGGGGCTGAAGGCCTCGTACTCGAACTACGGCAACGGCGTCATCGACGTGGCCGCGCCGGGCGGCGACTCGACGATCTACCAGGCACCCGAACCGCCGGCGACGAGCGGTCTGATCCTCTCCACGCTGCCGGGCGGCAAGTACGGCTACAAGGGCGGGACCTCGATGGCCTCCCCGCACGTCGCGGGGGTCGTGGCCCTGATCAAGTCGACGCATCCGTACGCGTCGGCTGCCGCGGTCAAGGCCCTGCTGACACTCCAGGCCGATGCCAAGGCGTGCGGCGAGCCGTACGACATCGACGGCGACGGCAAGATCGACGCGGTCTGCGAGGGCGGCAAGAACCGTAACGGCTTCTACGGGGCCGGAGTGGTGGACGCGCTGGACGCGGTGCGCTGGTAGCGGGTCCGGTCGGTGCGGGGGCCGGGACGGTCCCCGCGCCGACCGGGGTACGCGGGGCCAGCACGGTCCCCGCGCCGACCGCGGTACGGGGACCGGACGACCCCTGGCCCCCGCACCGACCCGGGTACGGGGGCGGCCGTGCCCGGCTCCCGCCGGCCGACCCCTACCCCGTGGGTGGCACTCGGTGCCATAGTGCGGGGATGACGTCTGCCCCCACCTCCGCCACCGAGCAGGCCTGGGCCGCCCTCGGCGGTGACCCCGCGCTTCTCGGCCGTATCGGGACCTCGGGACCGGCCGGGCTGCTGCCCTCCCGGCTGCCCGTGCGGGAGCTGGCCCGCGCCGCTGTCGCGGTCTGTTCCCTGGCCGCCGCCGAGCTCGCGGCCCGCCGCACCGGTGGACCCGTACCCCGCGTCCCGATCGACGACGGGGCGGTGGCCACCGCGTTCGTCAGCGAGCGCCATCTGCGCGTCGACGGCCGCGCCCCGACCAATTTCGCCCCGCTGTCCCGGTTCTGGCGCACGGCCGACGGCTGGGTCCGTACGCACGCCAACTACCCGCACCATCGAGCTCGGTTGCTCGGCACGCTGGGACTGCCCGCGGACACCGCCGACGACGTGGCAGTCGATGCTGCGGCCGCGTCCTTCGCGGGGCGCAGCGGGGCCGAGATCGAGGAGACGGTGTACGCGGCGGGCGGCCTGGCCGTCGCCGCCAGGACGCCCGGGGAATGGGCCTGCGACCCGCGCCGCCTCGCTCTCCGCGGCGTGCCGCTGGTGGAGCGGGCACGGATCGACGCCGCTCCGGTGCGCCGGACCGCTCCGCTCACCGGCACACCGCTGCGGCCCGCTGCCGGGCTGCGCGTCCTGGACCTCTCCCGGGTCCTCGCGGGGCCGGTGGCCACCCGTACGCTCGCGCTGCTCGGCGCGGACGTGCTGCGCGTCGACGCCCCGCAGCTCCCGGAGAGCCAGGACGCGCACAGTGACACGGGGTTCGGGAAGAGGTCGGTGAGCATCGATCTGACGAGCGCTGCCGGCCTCGGTGTCTTCGACGAGCTGCTGGCCGGGGCGGACGTGGTCGTCACCGGATACCGGCCCGGTGCGCTGGAGCGGCTGGGGCTGACACCGGAGTCCCTGGCCGCGCGCAGGCCGGGGCTGGTGATCGGCAGGCTGTCGGCCTGGGGGCACGGCCCGTGGGACCGGCGGCGCGGTTTCGACAGCCTGGTGCAGGTCGCCACCGGCATCGCGGTGGCCGAGAGCGGGCCGGGAGCGCACGAAGGCCCGCCGGGTGCGCTGCCCGCCCAGGCGCTGGACCACGGCACGGGCTATCTGCTGGCCGGGGCCGTACTGCGGGCACTGACCGAGCAGCACGACGAGGGCGGCTCGCGGCTGGCCACGCTCTCGCTCGCCCGCACCGCCGCCTGGCTGACCGACGAGATCCCGGCACCGCCGGACCGGGCGGCGCAGGACGGCACGTACGACCCCGAGAAGTGGCTCACCGAGACCGGCAGCCCGCTGGGACGCCTGCGCCACGCGCTGCCGCCGGTCACCTTCGACGGGGCACCCGCCGGCTGGTCGCGTCCGCCCGGCCACCTGGGGGCGGACGCGGCCGCGTGGCTCACGGCTTGATGAGGACCTTCAGCGCCGTGCGCTCGTCCATCGCCTTGTAGCCGGCCGGTACCTCGTCGAGGCCGATGGCCAGGTCGAAGACGGGTGACGGGTCGATGGTGCCGGACAGGACGTCGGGGAGCAGTTCCGGGATGTAGGTGCGGACGGGTGCGACCCCGCCGCGCAGGGCGATGTTCCGGTCGAACATGACGCCGAGGTCCAGTCCGGTGCCGCTGCCGTGCGGCACGCCGACGTAGCCGATGGAGCCGCCGTCGCGGGTGATGTCGACCGCCGTGCGCATCGACTGCTCGGTGCCGACGGCCTCGATCACCGCCTGCGCGCCGTCTCCGCCCAGCAGTTCCCGTACGGCGGCGACGGCCGCCTCGCCGCGCTCGGCGACGACGTCCGTGGCACCGAAGGTGCGGGCGATGTCCGTGCGCGCCCGGTGGCGGCCGAGCGCGATGATCCGCTCGGCACCGAGCCTCTTGGCGGCGATGACGCCGCACAGGCCGACGGCGCCGTCACCGACGACGGCGACCGTGGAGCCCGGCTTCACACCGGCGCCGACGGCCGCGTGGTGGCCGGTGCCGAGGACGTCGGAGAGGGCCAGGAGCGCGGTGAGCAGGTGGTCGTCGGAGGCCGCGGCGGCGGGGAGCTTGACCAGCGTGCCGTCGGCGAAGGGGACACGCACGGCCTCGCCCTGCCCACCGTCGGATCCGACCGAGCCCCAGAAGCCGCCCTGCGGGCAGGAGGTGGTCAGGCCCTCGGCGCAGTAGGTGCAGGTGCCGTCGGACCAGACGAAGGGGGCGACGACGAGGTCGCCGACGGAGAAGCCGTTGACCTCGGAGCCCGCCTCCTCGACGATCCCCAGGAACTCGTGGCCGATGCGCTGGCCGGGCTGCCGGGCGGACTCGCCGCGGTAGGCCCACAGGTCGCTGCCGCAGATGCAGGCCCGCAGGACCCGCAGCACCACATCGGTGGGCTGCTGGATCACCGGGTCCGGGACCTCCTGCACGCGGATGTCGTGGGGTGCGTGAATGACAGTGGCGCGCATGCGTGGGGGTCCTTGCTGATCTCAGATGCTGATACTCCGCTCACGGTACGCCCCGAAGACTGCACCGGCCCCTTTCGCCCCCGGCGCGAGCACGCCCAGGGTCAGCAGGAACTGCGCCGCCACGTAGGTGAGCATGATCCAGAAGTCGGCTGCGGGCAGCTGCGGCCAGTCGGCGATGCCGGTGGCGATCAGCGCGTCGGAGAGCAGGAAGAGCGCGCCTCCGGCGGCCGCGTACCGGCCGAGGACGCCGGAGCGGTACGCCATGGCGGTCAGCAGCAGGCTGTAGCCGGCCATCGGGACCCGCAGCCCGGGCGGCAGCCCGTCCCAGAGCAGGGTGATGAAGACGGCCAGGACGACCGCGTACCCGATGCCGGGCAGCAGGGCGCCCCGGGCCCGGCCGAAGAGCCGCAGGTAGCAGACGTGTCCTGCGGCGAAGCCGCCCATCCCGACGAGGAAGGCGAGGTCGGCGTCGGCCAGCAGGAACACGTCGCCGATCCAGCCGCAGAGCAGCGCGGCGATCAGCAGCCGGGGCCCGCGCCGGGCGACGGCGTACGCGGCGAGGAGCGGCATCAGCAGCGGCTTGGCGACGAGGTGGAGGAGGTCGCTGCCGGTGAGGACTCCGGCGAGGTCGGCGGCGCACGCGACGAGGAAGGCGAGGAGCAGGGGACGTACCCAACGCTCCCGCCGGCCGTCCGGGAACGGGGCGGCGCTCATCCGGTGCGCTCGCGCGCGGGGGCGGCCGTGACGGCCTTGCCGCTGCCCGGCAAGGCCGCGGCCGGTTGCCAGCCGGGCCCGCGGAAGACCCGCCCGGCCCGCTCGCTCCAACTGCCCGCAGCGCGCACGTCGCGGGCGATGGCGGCGTACTCGTGGGTGGCGACCCGCAGCGGGTTGAACGTGTCGATGTTCTTGGTGAGTCCGAACACGGGCCGCTCCGTCTCCGCGGTGAAGGAACCGAACCACCTGTCCCACACGATCAGGATGCCGCCGAAGTTCCGGTCGAGATAGCCGCCCTGGGAGGCGTGGTGGACCCGGTGGTGGGAGGGCGTGTTCAGAACGTACTCGAAGGGCCGGGGCAGCTTGTCGATGCGCTCGGTGTGCACCCAGAACTGGTAGACGAGGCTGGCCGACGAACAGAAGGCGAGCGCCGCCGGGTGGACGCCGAGGGCGATGAGCGGAAGGTAGAACGGCCACACCGTCAGCGAGGTCCAGGGCTGGCGCAGCGCGGTGGAGAGGTTGAACTTCCGGCTGGAGTGGTGGACCACGTGGCAGGCCCAGAGGATCCGGATGACGTGGTGGCCGCGGTGGGACCAGTAGTAGAAGAAGTCCTGCCCCAGCAACATCAGCGGGACGGTCCACCACAGGACGGGGATGTGGAGCGGGGTGAGCTCGTACACCGCGGTGTAGATCGCGACGATGGGCACTTTCCACAGCAGGTCGAAGGCCAGGCTGCCCAGCCCCATGGTGATGCTGGTGGTGGCGTCCTTCGCCTCGTATCCGGCGGCGTCCTCGTCGGGGTGGAAGTGGTGGAGCGCCATTTCCAGAACGGTGAGCAGGACGAAGGCCGGTATGGACCAGAGCACTACATCGGGCAGGTTCGTCGGCATGACTGCACCGTAGAGCGGCAGGTCGGCGGGGACCAGACGTTGTTACCAACAAGTATGCGAGACGTGTTGTCAGCAGTCTTTGGCACCTTCTGACAGCACGGCCGTCGTACGATCCCTCCACCGGGGTTCGACAGGGGGAGGAACTGCCGTGCAGGGTCTGGAAGTTGCGCTGGTCCGGCTGGCGACGACGGTGATCGGCACGGTGGCCAGGTCACTGGTCACGCCGAGGCCGGGCGCGGGCCTGGTCCCGGATCCGGTGCGCCCCCTCCCCCGCCCGGCGAAGCCGGACCGGCTGGCGCGGGTACTCGGCGGCCGGCTGGCGGAGTCGTACGCCGGGCTGCCGGAGAACGAGCGGCTGGCCGCCGTGGACGCGGTCCGGGACACCTTCGCATCGGCGGGCGAGCTGACGGCCGACCGGCTGTTCGGCCTGAACCTGGACCGTGAGCGGCTGTCCGCCGAACTGTCGGCGCCCCCGGCCGGGCTGTCGGACCGGGCGGCCGGGCTGTACGGGGAGCTCCTGGACCGCTGCTGCGCGCACGTCGTGGAGCAGCTGACCGCCGAGCCGTCGTTCATGGCACGGGCGGCGGTGGAGCAGGTGCGCGCGGCAGAGCGGACGCGGGAGCTGGTGGCGGACGTACGGGAACGGGTCGGCCCGCACCCCGACACGGCGGCGCTGGAATTCGAGCGGCGGTACACGGACTTCGTGGCGGCGACGCACAGCCGGATGGGGCTGTTCGGGCTGACGCTGGGGCGGTCGGCGGGTGAGTGGCCGCTGGAGACGGCGTACATCAGTCTGGCGGTGACCTCCGAGGAGACAGGGCCCGGCTGGTGGGAGGGGTCCGCACAGGGGCCGGTGACCGTCAGCGCGGAGCAGGCTCTCGCGGAGACCGACCGGCTGCTGCTGCGCGGCCCCGCCGGTTCGGGCAAGAGCACCCTGGTGCAGTGGCTGGCGGTGAACGCCGCCCGGCAGACCTTCGGCAGCGAGCTGGCGGACTGGAACCGCTGCGTGCCGTTCGTCCTGCGGCTGCGCGCGTTCACGTCGGACGGGAAGCTGCCCGGCCCGGAGGACTTCCTGCGGGCGACGGGCGTCCCGTTGCACGGCGCGGCGCCCTCGGGCTGGGCGGACCGGCTGCTGTCGCAGGGCCGGGCGCTGGTCCTGGTCGACGGGGTGGACGAGGTCCCCGCAAGGCTGCGCACCCACACCGAACGCTGGCTCAAGAACCTGATCCTGGCCTACCCGCAGGCCCGGTACGTGGTGACGACCCGGCCCTCCGCCGTCCCCGAGGGATGGCTCGGGCAGCAGGGCTTCGTCGCCCACTCGCTGCTGCCGATGGAGCGGGACGACATCCGCGCGTTCATCGAGCACTGGCACGACGCGGCCCGGCTGGAGTGCCCTCCCGCCGAGCGCGAGCGACTCGGCATGTACGAGGCGTCGTTACGGCGAGCGGTCGGCATGCGGCGCGATCTCGGCCGGCTGGCGACGAACCCGCTGATGTGCGCGCTGCTGTGCGCACTGAACCGGGACCGGCGCACTCAGCTGCCGCGCGCTCGCAAGGAGCTGTACGACGCCGCGCTGGACATGCTGCTGGTACGGCGGGACACCGAACGCGAGATCGCGAACGTCGAGGGGGTCGACCTCACCAGGGAGGAGCAGACAGCCCTGCTCCAGCGGCTGGCGTACTGGCTGATCCGCAACGGTCAGCTGGAGGCGGACCGCGAGGAGGCGGTCGCGTTGGTGGCGGAGTGGCTGCAGTCCATGCCCCAGGTGCGGGGCACGGCCGCGCAGGTGTTCTCGCACCTGCTGATCCGCAGCGGGCTGCTGCGCGAACCGGCGCCGGGCGCCGTGGACTTCGTGCACCGGACGTTCCTGGACTACCTCGGGGCGAAGGCCGCGGTGGAGGCGCGTGACTTCGGGGTACTTGTGCGCAACGCCCACGACGGCGGATGGGACGACGTGGTCCAGATGGCGGTCGGGCACGCCCGCGTGGACGAACGGGCCCTGCTTCTGAACAAGTTGTTGCACCGTTCCGAGGAGGAGCCGGAACACCGGCATCGTCTGGTGCTCCTGGCGGCGGCGAGCCTGGACCACGCACCGGAACTGCATCCCGGTGTGCGCTCCGAGGTTCAGACGCGGACGGAGGAACTGCTGCCCCCGCTGCGTACCGAGGATGCCGACGAACTCGCCAAGGCGGGTGAGCTGGTGCTCGGCCTGCTCCCGGGGCCCGGCACTCTGAGCGAGGGCACCGCGGCCGCGATCGTACGGACGGCGGCACTCATCGGGGGAGACGCCGCGTTCGAGGTGCTGGCCGGGTTCAGGGAGGACGGGCGACCGGAGGTGTCCCGCCAGCTGGCCGAGGGATGGGGCGCCTTCACCGCCGACGAATACGCCCGGGAGGTACTCTCCGCCAACTCCTGGACCACGTCGTATCTGTACGTACGCAGGGCCGATCAGCTCGGCGCCCTGCATCACACGCGCGGGGCCCGGCGGATCCATGTGAGTGGTGACCATGCCGATCTCCGCCCCCTGCTCCGGCTGGATGCCCCGGAGGCGCTCTTCCTTTACGACAACCGCGGACTGACGGACCTCTCCGTCCTGGCCTCCATGCCCTCGTTGACCGAAGTGGGGCTGAGCCGCTGTGACCGGATCCGGGACCTGGGCCCGTTGGCCTCCCCTGGGCTGAGGAGCCTCCTGCTGTACGAGATCGACCCCGACGTGTCCCTCGATCCGCTGCGCGACATGACCGGGCTCAGGGACTTCACGGCACAGCACCCTCTGCTCTTGGACAACGTCGGCGAACTGCCCATCGGCCCTCAGCTCGTCAATCTGTCGTTCTCCCGTCAGACCCGGTATCTGAGCCTCGACGGCATCGAGCGCTGGCCGGGCCTGGACTCGCTGACGATCGGGGGCCGGACCCAGCTCCGCCAGTTGGAACGGCACCCGTCCCTGTCCATGCTCACAGGACTGGGAGTGCACGAGGTCGATCACTTCGAACCCCGGCTGATCTCCACCCTCACCGGGCTGCAGCGGCTCTTCCTGTTCCGCTGCGGGACCGTCGCCGATCTGGCCGCCCTGCACGAACTGCCCGACCTCACCTCGCTCCGGCTGAGCAGCTGTGCCGAGGACGCGCCTCCCATCGATCTGAGTCCGCTGGCCGGCATGGAGCGCCTCACCCTCACCCTGCTGGGCGGCACGCGGACCATCGGCGACGACCTCTTCCCGCCCGAACGAATCGTGCGCCTGCACTGAGGGACACGCCCTACACCCCCGCCGCCCCCAGCAGCTCCCCCGCCGCGTAGGTCACGGCCATCGCCACCGCGCCCCCGCCCATGTTCCGCAGCACCGCCGGGCCCGCCAGCGCGTCGCCCAGCCGGGCGCTCCACCAGCCCGTCAGGGCCAGCGCCGCGAGGACCGACAGCACGGTCACCAGGAGGCGCAGCGAGGACGGCGGCAGCACGATCGCCAGCAGGGGAAGCAGCGCGCCCACCGTGAACGCCAGGAAGCTGGCGCCGGCCGCGTGCCACGGATTCGTCAGGTCGTCCGGATCGATGCCCAGCTCGACCTCGGCGTGGGCGCGCAGCGCGTCGCGTTCGGTGAGCTGGACGGCGGCCTCGCGGGCCACCTCCCGGCTGAGCCCCTTGCCCTCCAACAATCCTGTGAGTTCGGCGAGTTCCTCCTCCGGGGCCTCCTGGAGCTCCCGTTTCTCCGTCGCCAGCGCGGCCTTCTCCGAGTCGCGCTGGGTGGAGACCGACACGTACTCGCCGGCCGCCATCGACATGGACCCGGCCAGCAGCCCGGCCAGGCCCGCCGTCAGCAGGGTGCCTCGGTCACCGGTGGCGCCGGCGACGCCGACGACGAGGCCCGCGGTGGAGACCACACCGTCGTTGGCCCCGAGGACCGCGGCACGCAGCCAGTTGAGCCGCGCGCCCAGACCGTTGCCGTGAGGTTCGTCGTGCGCCGGGGAATCCGTCATCCGGGGATGGTCTCACCTCTCGGCGTCACCAGACGCGTACCGACCCGCCCGGCGCGAAGGCCGGGCTGGTGGCGTCCTGCGGCACCTCCTTCAGGGGTTCGGCTATCTCCTCGACCGTCGGGCCCACTTCCGCCGCGACACGGTCCAGCGCCGTCAGGTCGAAGCCGTAGACACGGGCCGCGTTCCCGCCGGTCATGGCCGCGATCTCCGCCGGCGGCAGTCCCGCATAGGCGATCCGCAGGCCCTCTCGTGAGTACGGGGCGGTGCCCTCGTCGTGCGGGTAGTCGCTGCCCCACATGATCTTGTCGAGGCCGATGCGGTCGCGCAGCGGCACCTCGTGCGGCCGCATGAAGCTGGCGCCCACGTAGCAGTTCTCGCGCCAGACCTCGCTGGGAGGCGCGCCCATCGAGGCGGCGAGTCCCGCACCGAACTTGGACTCGGCGGTGGCCGCCCGGGAGGCCGCCGCGACGAGCCGCCCGTGGTAGTAGTCCAGCATCTCCACGATGCCCGGGATCCAGCCGGAGCCCTGTTCGGTGAGGACCAGCCTCAGCCCGGGGTGGCGGCGGAAGGCGCCGCCGAAGATCAGGTGCCACAGCGCGCGGTGCGAGAACCAGGTGGTCTCCACCATGAAGACGGCGCGGGCCGCCGGTTCGTCGCCGAGCGGCGGGGAGGCGGAGCCGCCGTGGTGGTTGACCGGTACGTCCAGCTCCTCGCAGACCGCCCACAGCGGGTCGTACACCTGGGAGTACAGCTCCGGGATGCCGCTGCCCGGCGGTGCGCCGGGCAGCAGGATGCCGCCGGTCAGGCCGGCCTCCTTGGTGCGGCGGATCTCGCGGACCGCCTCGGCCGGGTCGTTGAGGAGGATCTGGGCGACGCCCGCGCGCCGGCCGGGTGCGGCCGCGCAGAAGTCGGCGAGCCAGCGGTTGTGGGCACGGAGCCCCGCCCAGCGCTGTTCGTACTCCTGCCGGGAGGGGGCCGGTGCCATCAGGGAGGCGGAGGGGAAGAAGGGCGGGATGGTGTTGGGGAAGACGACCTCCGCGACGATGCCGTCGGCCTCCAGTTCGGCGAGGCGGCGCTCCGAGTTCCAGTTGCGGTCGGCGGTGTCGGCGACGAGATCCTCGTACGGGTTGACGTAGGCGGCCGCCCAGGCGTCGAAGTCCTCGTGGTGCTTCGACTCCAGGTAGGGCCGGTAGTCGAGGAGGTCGGCGCCGGCGTGGCAGTCGGCGGAGATCACCGTGTAGCGGTCCGTCATGACGCCCCCAGGACGGGGAAGTCGTGGTCGGTCAGCCAGTGCCGGCCGACCTCGCGCGAGCGGGCCCAGGATGCCTCGACCGCGCTCTGGTCGGCGCTCTGGCCCAGGTCGGCGGGGGTGGGACCGATGCGTGCGGCGATGGGGGCGAGCTTGTCCGTGTCGAAGCCGAAGACCTCGGCTGCGGCGAGGCCCAGCATCACGCGGGTCTCGGCGACGGGGATGTCGTGGAAGGTGTTGCGCAGCCAGTTCGCGGTGTCCGGCCAGGTGCCCTCGGGGTGCGGGAAGTCGCTTCCCCACAGGATGTTGCCGACGCCGATCTCGTACCGCTGGGCGAGCTCCCGGCGTTTGGTGTTGGTGGCGCAGATGAAGACCTGCCGGTCGAGGTACTCGTGCGGCGGGCGCTTCAGTTCGGCGAACGGGGAGAGCTTCTTGCCGCCGTGGGCGCCGAGGTAGAGCCGGTCCATGAACCACAGGAGGTTCGGCAGCCACCAGCAGCCGGACTCGGCGACGCCGAACTTCAGCCCGGGGTGACGTTCGAAGGCACCCGACCAGAGGAGGAACCAGAGCGGGCGGGAGGGCCACCAGGTGACCTCGGAGACGTAGATGCCGAGGTGGTCGCCGTACTCGTGGCGCGGCGCCGCCCCTGAGTGGGTGACGACCGGCATCGCGGTCTCGGCGGCGGCCGCCCACACGGGGTCGTAACGGCGGTCGTGGTACGGAGCCTTGTCCACCCACATGGAGGGGATCATCAGCGCGCCGAGGCCGGACTCCTTCGCCCGGTGGATCTCGGCGACGACCCGGTCCACGTCCCCGGTGACGGGCAGCAGGGCGACGCCGCAGTGGCGTTCGGGGTGCTGCGAGACGAAGTCGGCGAGCCAGCGGTTGTGGGCCTGCGCACCGGCCATGCCCAGCTCGGGGTCCTGGTCGCCTGAGAGGCCGAGGCCGACTCCGAAGGGGGCTGCGGTGCGACTGTCGACGGCGTCCGCGTCGGGGAAGACGACCTCGGCCGCCACCCCGTCGCCGTCGAGCTCCTTGAGCCGCTGCCCGGTGTCCCAGCCGCCCTTCAGTCCCTCCTCGTTGTCGTGGAACCACTTGTCGGCGAAGGCCTCGTTGCGTACGCCGAGCCGGGTCATCTCCTCGCGACGGCGGTCACGGCCGGCCAGGAAGTCGTCGAACTCACGGTGGAAGCGGCGGTCGAGGTAGGGCCGGTACTCCTCGGTGGGCAGCCCGGCGTGGCAGTCGGAGGAGACGATCAGGTACGGGTCGTCAGTCATCGCTAGGTCCCAGCTCCTCAGTCGAGTACGAAGCTCTCCAGGTACGACGGGTTGGCCCGCTCCAGCATCGACTGCGACCTGGCCCGGATCTGCCGGTCGCTGTGCTCGCTGTCGGGCAGCATCCAGAAGCGGCCGGCGCGTATCCCGTCCACGACGGTCTCGGCGACCTCCTCCACCGGTGTGAACTCCACCTCGTGGCCCGCCGACCTCATGGCGGTCTCCCACTGGTCGAGGCTGCGGTACGGGGTCCGGCGCGGGCGCTCCTTGGCGTACCGCTCGGGCCGGTTGCGGTGCGACTCCCACAGTCCGGTGCGCAGCATGTGCGGGCCGGGGAAGAGGACCGAGGCGCCGACCGCCGCGCCCTCCGCCCTCAGGTGTGCGTACAGCGACTCGGTCATCGTGACGACGGCGGACTTGGTGACCGCGTACACGGACGCGGTGGGCAGCGGGGCGATTCCGCCGTCGCCGGACGAGGTGTTGACGACGTGTCCGGGGGTGCCGGCAGACAGCATGCGCGGCAGGAAGGCCTGGATGCCGTGGAAGACGCCCCACACGTTGACGGCGAAGGCCCACTTCCAGTCGTTGGGGTCGTGCTCCCACATCCGGCCCTCGGCGCCGGAGCCGACGCCGGCGTTGTTGCACAGCACGTGCACGGCGCCGAAGGTGTCGTACACGGTGTCGGCCAGCGCGGTGACGGAGTCGCGTTCGCTGACGTCGACGACCGCGGCCAGCACCTGGGCACCGTCCCGGCGCAGTTCGCCGGCCGCCTTGTCGAGTGCGCCTTCCTCGACGTCGGCGAGCACGACCCTCAGCCCCTCGGCCGCGAACCTGCGCGCCATCGCGAGGCCGATGCCGCTCGCGGCGCCGGTGACGACGGCGACCTGCCCCTCCTGAAGCCTCATCGGACACTCCCCCTCGGCGGGCCGTCGTGGATCTGCTGCGGGTCGTCGTAGCGCTGGTGGATGTACGGCAGCAGCGCGTCGGCGCTCACGCGCTCGACGGCCCGGCCCTGCTGGTCGCTGGTCTTCTCGCCGATGGTGAGGTCGACGACGCGGAGCACGGGGAGGTCGGCGACCGGGTCGTACATGGACTCGCGCAGCACCACGTCGCCGGTGATCCGTTCCAGCCGGCGGACCTTCTCGTGGCGGGTGCAGTGGATCAGGACGGGGCCGGCGTCGAAGCCCTCCCCGTCCACCGCGGGCAGGAACTTGAAGTAGAAGTCGAGCTTGGTGGCCGGTGCGGGCAGCGGGAGCGGTTCGCCGACCGCGCCTCGGACCTCGACGAAGGCGATGCCGTGGCGGGCGAGCGAGGCGTGCACGACGAGTCCGTCGCGCTCCAGGCTCACCTCGCCGAGCTTCTTCGGCTCACCGAACACCTCACGGCCGCCGGTCAGGGCCCGCTCGTGGGTCATCGGCATGACCAGCGGGTACCAGCCCTCGTGCCCGTCATGGACGGCGGCGACGGCGACGGAGCCCGCGCCGAGGGGGTACCCGGGGAGATCAACCTTGCTGATGCTCGCCCGGACGAGTGGACGTCCGGAGGGTTTCAGGGGCGGCGGGAGGACGGCCGCCACCGCGTCGGGGTCGCTCTCCCAGACGGCGCTCACGCCGGTGGACCAGATGTCGGGGAGCCGGGAGCGGGCCTCGCGGGCCGCCGCGATCTCGGCCTCGGTGCGCGCGCCGTACCGTACACGTGCCATGCGGTGCCACCCTTCTCGGTTGTCCGTGCCGGGTTCTGTAACACAGTTACACCGGAGCCCCTGAAGGGTAAATAGCCGTGCATGTAACGGAGTTCTGGAGTCTGGAGGAGCTGTGGCTCGATCGTCGCTGACGCGCGAGGAGGTCCTCGCGGCCGCTGCGGGACTCGTGCGGCAGCACGGCCCGCAGACCCTGACCATGCGCAAGCTGGCCGCCGAACTGGGTACCGCCGTCACCTCGATCTACTGGCACGTGGGCAACCGCGAGTCGCTGCTGGACGCCCTCGTCGAGCGGACCGTCCAGGAGATGGGCACCCTGCGCCCCACCGGCCGTGTCCCGGCCACCCGGATCGTCTCCGTGGCGCGCGGGCTCCGGCGGGAGCTGCGCGCCCGGCCGCATCTGATCGCGATGGTCCACGAACGGGGACTGACGGAACGGATGTTCCTGCCGGCCCAGCAGGCGCTCGCCCACGAGGTGCACGCCGCCGGCCTGCGCGGCGCCCGGGCGGCCGCCGCGGTGCGGGCGGTGCAGTTCCACACCGTCGGCTTCCTGCTCGTCGAACGCAACCGGGAGCGGTCCCCCGTCCAGTCACCGGCCGAGGGCGATCTGTGGAGTGCGGAGACGGCCGGCGGCGACCCGGCACTGGCCCGGGCGCTGGCCCGGCCGGCCGACCATGACCGGCTGTTCGTCACGTCCCTGCGGGCCCTGGTGGACGGGCTGCTGGCCGCCCGCGGGGGATAGTGCGTGCCGTGCGGAGCGGTCCCGGGTGCCAGCCGAATAGGGGACTGTCGGTCGCGGCCCGTATTCTCTGTGACCATGCTCGACGACCGCCAGACCGCAGCACCGTGGCCGACCGCCTACCCGCAGGGGTACGCGGTCGTCGACGTGGAGACCACCGGACTCGCACGGGACGACCGGATAATCTCCGCCGCCGTCTACCGCCTGGACGCGCAGGGCAACGTCGAGGACCACTGGTACACCCTCGTCAACCCCAGGCGCGACCCCGGTCCCGTCTGGATCCACGGGCTGACGAGCGATGTCCTGGAGGACGCCCCGCTCTTCCCCGAGGTCGCCGCCCAGCTCTCCGAGCGGCTCGCCGACCGCGTGCTCGTCGCGCACAACGCCGCCTTCGACTGGTCGATGCTCGCCCGGGAGTACGCGCGCGCCTCGGTCGTCGCCCCCGTGCAGCAGCGGCTGTGCACCATCGCGCTCTCCAAGGAGCTGCGGCTGCCGCTGCCCAACCACAAGCTGGAGTCGCTGGCCGCGCACTTCGGCGTGGTGCAGGAGCGCGCGCACCATGCGCTGGACGACGCCCGGGTGCTCGCCGAGGCGTTCCGCCCGAGCCTGCACGCGGCCGCGCGGGGCGGGGTGCGGCTGCCGCTGCTGGAGTGCCGGCCGCTGACCGAGTGGTCGGACTCCCCCGTCACGCCGCGGATCGGCTACCAGGCCTCGCACGGCGCGCAGAACAGCTGGCGCCCCTCGCGCAAGCGCCCGGCCTGCCCGTATCCGAATCCGGGGCGGTACGAGAAGGACAAACCTCTCATGCAGGGCATGCGGGTGGCGTTCTCCGGAGACACCTCCGTCGACCGCGAGCTCCTGGAGGACCGGGCCGTGGAGGCGGGTATGCATGTCGCGACGAGCGTCTCCCGGCTGACGAGCCTGCTCGTCACCAACGACCCGGACGCGGCGACGTCGAAGACGGTGAAGGCGAAGTCCTTCGGCACCCCGATCCTCGACGAGAGCGCCTTCACCCATCTGCTGCGGGACGTGGCCGCGGCGGCCACCGGCGGCGCTCCCGCCGGCCCTCGCGGGCGAGGACCTGAGGTACCGGCCCCGACGCCGTCATCGGAGTGAACCGGGGGCGACTCGCCCGCCCGCCGCTCGCCCGCCGCCACCCCGGCGTCCCACCCTGTGGCGCATGGCACGTTGCGAAGTATGCGGAAACGACTACGGGATGTCCTTCGAGGTGCACGCGCAGGGCGCGATTCACGTCTTCGACTGCTTCTCCTGCGCCATTCACCGCATGGCGCCCATCTGTGAGCACTGCCGGGTCCAGGTCATCGGCCAGGGTGTCGAGGTCGACGGGCACTGGTTCTGCGGCGGCCACTGCGCCCGCGCGGAGGGGAAGGTGGGCATCATCGACAAAGTCTGAGCACCGGGCACCACGCCCTTTCCCCCACCCCCTCCGCAATGCACCCCATGACGCAGTTGTACCGTCATGGGGTGTACCGCTTCCTGTTGACCCGGCAGTGGCTGATTCTCGCCCTCATCGCCCTCGTACTCATTCCTACGATGGTCGAGCTGGGCTTCTGGCAGCTGCACCGGCATGAGCACAAGGTCGCGCAGAACGCCCTGATCTCGCGGAACCTCAAGGCGGAGCCCGTACCTGTCGCCACGCTCACCTCCCCCGGTCACACCGTTCCGCGCTCCGACTACTGGCGTGCGGTGAGCGCCACCGGGACGTACGACGAGAAGCACGAGGTCGTCGTACGCCGCAGGACCGCGACCGACGGCTCCATCGGCGTCCATGTGCTGATCCCGTTCGACCTCAAGGGCGGCGGCACGGTCATGATCAACCGTGGCTGGGTCCCCTCCGCCTCCGACCAGTACGCCTTCCCCGACGTCCCGGCCGTGCCCAAGGGCGAGGTGACCGTCACGGGGCGGCTCAAGGCCGACGAGACGACCGGTGCCAGTGGCATCAAGGACCTCTCGGACCTGCCGGACCGCCAGGTGATGCTGATCAACAGCTCCCAGCAGGCGAAGCTCCTGTCCCGGCCGGTGTTCGGCGGCTACATCGAGCAGACGGGACCGGAGCCGAAGGGCGACAGCCCCGAGCTGATCGAGGCTCCCGACGACGGTTCGATCGGCCCGCACATGGCGTACGCCGTGCAGTGGTGGCTGTTCGCCGCCGGTGTCCCGGTCGGCTATGTGGTGCTGGCCCGCCGGGAGAAGCGCGACCGGGCGGCGGCGGCCGCCACGGCCGCCGCACGGACCGAGGCGGCGGAACCCGAGACCGCGAAGGCCTGACGGCACGTCCGGACCCCAGTCCGCCGGGGTGACTCCCGCCTCTCCTGACCCCGAGTCTGCTTAGCGGGGACCAGGTTCGGGAACACGCCACAACGTGACCCCACGCATCGAGGACTACGCCCTCATCGGCGATCTCCAGACAGCCGCCCTCGTCGGCAGGAACGGTTCTGTCGACTGGCTCTGTCTGCCGCGCTTCGATTCGGGCGCCTGCTTCGCCGCACTGCTCGGCGACGAGGACAACGGCCACTGGCGCATCGCCCCCAAGGGTGCGGACACCTGCACCCGGCGTGCGTACGCGGGCGACTCCCTCGTCCTGGAGACGTTCTGGGAGACCCGCACCGGCACGGTCAAGGTCATCGACTTCATGCCGCAACGCGACCACGAGCCCGATGTGATGCGGATCGTCGAGGGTGTCAGCGGCACCGTCGACATGGCCTCGGTGATCCGGCTGCGCTTCGACTTCGGCTCCGTGGTGCCGTGGATGCGCCGCTCGGACGGCCACCGGGTGGCGGTCGCGGGGCCGGATTCGGCGTGGCTGCGCAGCGAACCGCCGGTCAAGACCTGGGGCCAGCAGTTCTCCACGTGTTCCTCGTTCAGCGTCTCCGCCGGGGAGCGGGTGGCCTTCGTCCTGACCTGGCACCCCTCGCACTCGCCCCGGCCCGATCTCGTCGACCCGTACGAGGCGCTGGAGAACACACTGTCCGACTGGGCCGACTGGTCCGCCCGCTGCAAGTACGAGGGGCCCTACCGGGAAGCCGTGATCCGGTCGCTGATCACTCTCAAGGCGCTCACCTTCGGCCCCACGGGCGGCATCGTGGCGGCCCCCACCACGTCGCTCCCGGAGGAGATCGGCGGCGTACGGAACTGGGACTACCGCTTCTGCTGGCTACGGGACTCCACCCTCACCCTCGGCGCGCTGATCTCGGCCGGATATCTGGAGGAGGCGGCGGCGTGGCGGGACTGGCTGCTGCGCGCGGTGGCCGGGGACCCGGCGGATCTGCAGATCATGTACGGGCTCGCGGGCGAGCGCCGGCTCCCGGAGTCCGAGCTGCCGTGGCTGCGCGGCTACGAGCACTCCGCCCCGGTCCGGATCGGCAACGCCGCCGTCAGACAGCGCCAGCTCGATGTGTACGGGGAGGTCATCGACTCGCTCCGGCTGGCCCGGGACGCCGGTCTCGACGACAAGCCGCACGCCTGGAGCCTGCAGCTCAGTCTGCTCGGCTTCCTGGAGTCCACCTGGCGCGAGCCGGACGAGGGGCTGTGGGAGATCCGCGGCCAGCGCCGCCACTTCGTGCACTCCAAGGTGATGGCCTGGGTGGCGGCCGACCGCGCGGTGCGCAGCCTGGAGGAGGACCCGTCGCTGACCGGCGACGCCGACCGCTGGCGGGCGATGCGCGACGCCGTGCACCGGGAGGTGTGCGAGAAGGGGTACGACCCGGTGCGCAACACCTTCACCCAGTCGTACGGGTCACGGGACCTGGACGCCGCGACGCTGCTGATCGCACGGACCGGGTTCCTGCCGCCGGACGACCCGCGCGTCATCGGGACCGTGGACGCCGTGCGGGACGAACTGGGCAACGACGGGCTGGTGCGCCGGTACAGCACGGACGGCACCTCGATCGACGGGCTGCCGGGCGGTGAGGGCGCCTTCCTCGCCTGCTCGTTCTGGCTGGCGGACGCGTTGCGGATGACGGGCCGCACCGAGGAGGCCACCGAACTCTTCGAGCGACTGCTCGCACTCCGTAACGACGTGGGGCTGCTCGCCGAGGAGTACGACACCGCGGGCATGCGCCAACTGGGTAATTTCCCACAGGCCTTCAGCCACATCGGTCTGGTCGGTACGGCGGTGGCGCTGGCCGAGGCGCAGGCCGCCGAAGACGTGGCGAGGGACGACGCGGCAGGATAGGGCCATGGATCTTGGACTGAAGGACCGCGTGTACATCGTCACCGGAGCGACCCGGGGGCTCGGCAACGCCACGGCACGCTCGCTGGTCGCCGACGGCGCGAAGGTGGTCATCACCGGCCGCGACGAGAAGGGCGTCCGGGAGGCGGCCGACGAGCTGGGCCCGGACGCCGTCGGACTCGCCGCCGACAACGCCGACCCGAGCGTGGCGCAGCGGCTCGTGGAGGCCGCGCAGGAGGGGTTCGGCCGGCTCGACGGCATCCTCATCAGCGTCGGCGGTCCGGCGCCGGGCTTCCTCGCGGACAACACCGACGAGCAGTGGCAGTCGGCCTTCGAGTCGGTGTTCCTCGGTGCGGTACGGCTGGCCCGGGCGGCGGCCGCGGCACTCGGCGAGGGCGGGGTCATCGGTTTCGTGCTCTCCGGCTCCGTCCACGAGCCGATCGCCGGGCTGACCATCTCAAACGGGCTGCGCCCCGGTCTGGCCGGCTTCGCCAAGTCGCTCGCGGACGAGCTCGGCCCCCGGGGCATCCGGGTGGTGGGCGTGCTGCCCGCCCGCATCGACACGGACCGGGTACGCGAACTGGACGCCCTGTCCGGCGACGCGGAGGCGGCGCGCACGGCCAACGAGGCGCGCATCCCGCTGCGCCGCTACGGCACCCCGGAGGAGTTCGGCCGGACCGCAGCCTTCCTGCTCTCGCCTGCCGCCTCGTATCTGACGGGCATCATGGTGCCGGTCGACGGCGGGTCCCGGCACGGCTTCTGAGCCACCCGCGGCACGCCGGAGGGGCCGGACGACGACGGTCGGGCCGGCCCCCCCCCCGGGGGGGCCCCCGGACGCGCTCGGCAGACTGATTCACCGGTTCAGCAACGGTTCATCGACTCGGGGAGGACACACCATGGGCGTCACGCTCGCCAAGGGAGGCAATGTCTCCCTCTCCAAGGCCGCACCCAATCTCACCCAGGTGCTCATCGGGCTCGGCTGGGACGCACGATCCACGACGGGGGCGGATTTCGACCTCGACGCCAGCGCACTGCTGTGCCAGTCGGGCCGGGTGCTCGGCGACGAATGGTTCGTGTTCTACAACAACCTCACGAGCCCCGACGGTTCCGTCGAGCACACCGGTGACAATCTCACGGGTGAGGGCGAGGGCGACGACGAGTCGGTCATCGTGAACCTCAACGAGGTGCCGGCCCACTGCGACAAGATCGTCTTTCCGGTCTCCATTCATGAGGCCGACAATCGCGGACAGACGTTCGGCCAGGTCAGCAATGCGTTCATCCGCGTGGTCAATCAGGCCGACGGCCAGGAACTCGCGCGTTATGACCTCAGCGAGGACGCCTCCACGGAGACCGCGATGATCTTCGGTGAGCTCTACCGGTACAACGGCGAGTGGAAGTTCCGTGCAGTGGGACAGGGGTACGCGTCGGGACTGCGAGGCATCGCTCTAGACTTCGGGGTCAACGTTTCGTAAAGCCGCGCACGGCGCGGGGGAGCCCCGTGCACTTCGGGGGAGACCCTTACACACATGATGGGGTAGCCAGTGGTTCTGAAAACCTTCGGCTGGTCGCTCGCGATTACCGCGATCGGCCTGGTCGCAGCGTGGTTCTACGGGGGGTGGGAAGCCTTCGGAGTGGTGGCGATCCTCTCCGTCCTGGAGATCTCGCTGTCCTTCGACAACGCGGTGATCAACGCCGGAATCCTGAAGAAGATGAGTGCCTTCTGGCAGAAGATCTTCCTCACGATCGGTGTGCTCATCGCGGTCTTCGGTATGCGGCTGGTGTTCCCCGTCGTGATCGTGGCCGTCACCGCCAATCTGGGACCGATCGAGGCTGTCGATCTTTCCTTCAACGATCCGGACCGCTACAAGGAACTGGTCACCGACGCCCACCCGGCGATCGCTGCTTTCGGTGGCATGTTCCTGCTCATGATCTTCCTCGACTTCATCTTCGAGGAGCGTGACATCCAGTGGCTTCGCTGGATCGAGCGCCCGCTCGCCAAGCTCGGCAAGGTCGACATGCTGTCGGTCTGCATCGCGCTGATCGTCCTGCTGATCTCGGCACTGACGTTCGCCGGCTCGGCTCATCAGCACGGCGGCGGACACGCGGACAAGGCCGAGACGGTCCTGCTCGCCGGTGTCGCCGGTCTGATCACCTACCTCATCGTCGGCGGTCTCTCCGGCTACTTCGAGAACAAGCTCGAAGAGGAGGAGGAACGCGAACACGAGCAGGAGGAAGAGGCCAAGCGGACCGGCAAGAAGATCTCCGCGGTCGCTCTCTCCGGCAAGGCCGCGTTCTTCATGTTCCTCTACCTGGAAGTGCTCGACGCGTCCTTCTCGTTCGACGGCGTCATCGGCGCCTTCGCGATCACCAACGAGATCGTGCTGATGGCCCTGGGCCTCGGTATCGGCGCCATGTACGTCCGTTCGCTCACGGTCTACCTGGTCCGCCAGGGCACCCTGGACGACTACGTCTACCTGGAGCACGGCGCCCACTACGCGATCGGCGCCCTTGCGGTCATCCTGCTCGTCACGATCCAGTACGAGATCCACGAGCTCATCACCGGTTCGGTCGGCGTCATCCTGATCGGCTGGTCCTTCTGGTCGTCGGTCCGGCGCAACAAGGCGATCGCGGCCGATGGAGGCGAAGGCAGCACGGAAGTCTCCGCCGGGGTGTGACCCGGTAGCGAATGAGGAACGCTCTCTGCGGGGCGGCTCGTACGGCAACGGTTCCGGGGAAGACCCGGAACCGGCCCGGAGCCGCCCCGCAGCGGTGAGTGCGTCGCACGTGCCGCGTGCGACAGGTGAGGCCGACATGTGTGGGGGTTGGGGATGGCGTTCTGGAACAGCCTGTGGCCGGGGCGGGAATCACAGTTCGAGTCGGGCAGTGCGGCCACCAACTCCATCGTGCTCTCCCGGCGGCACGCCACGGTCTCGCTGACCAAGCAGGGCGCGCTGAGCGGCAATCTCCGGGTCAACCTCTCCTGGCAGATGCGCACGTCCGACATCGAGGGCCGGTCCCGGCAGAACGGCCGGCTGCTGCGGCCGCTGAAGCTCTTCCAGCCCGATGTGGTCCAGGCCCACACCCAGGGCGTGGCCAACGTCGACCTGGACCTGGGCTGCATGTACGAACTGACGGACGGCACCAAGGGCGTGGTGCAGCCGCTCGGCAATCTGCTCGGTGACCTGAACGCGCCGCCGTACATCAAGCTCAGCGGCGACGACCGTTTCGGGTCGGCGTCCGGGGAGACCGTCTACGTCAACCTCGACCAGCGTGAGCAGATCAAGCGGATGCTGTTCTTCGTCTACATCTACGACCAGACTCCGGCCTTCGAGCGCACGCACGCGAAGGTGACGCTCTACCCGGGCAACGGGCCGCGCATCGAGATCGAGCTGGAGGAGCGGGCCCCGCAGGCCCGCTCGTGCGCCGTGTTCACGCTGGAGAACGTCAAGGACGAGCTGATCGTGCGGCGCGAGGTGAAGTTCGTGTACGGCTTCCAGTCGGAGCTGGACCGGCTGTACGGGTACGGCATGCAGTGGGGACGCGGCTACAAGACCCGCGCCTAGGACCTCTCGTCCGAATCATGCCGGGCTCCCGGGCCCCGGTGTGCACGCCTGCCGCGTTGTCGTCGGTCGCCAATGCTCCGCAGTGGCTTCTTCCTCTGCCTTGCGGCCGCACGCACCGCCACCCCGATCCCCGGTCCGGCCGGGCTCGCGGGGTGGTTCCCGTCCGGATCAGGGCCGTATGAACTGAGGCCCCTGCGGTGGCAGGGCGAAATTCGGGTCGGGTGCGTAGGCTGCGGCCGCAGCCGGCTGCGGGTAGCCGTAGGCGGGCTGTGTGGTGGCCGGCTGGGGGTAGCCGTAGGCGGGCTGCGGGGCGGGCGCGGCGGGGGCCGCAGTGGGCTGCGGGTAGCCGTAGGCCGGCTGCTGGTGCTGGACCGTGGTCTGCGCGTCGGGGCCGAGTGCCGGTGCGGGCGGGAACGCGGGGGCGGGCGGCGGCGTCGGGTCGGGCTCGGCGGCGGCCTCCGCCTCGTCCACCGAGATGCCGAAGGCGGTCGCGAGCCCGATGAGACCGGTCGGATACCCCTGTCCCACGGCCCGGAATTTCCAGCCATCGCCGCGCCGGTACAGCTCGCCGCAGATGATGGCGGTTTCCTCGCCCGTATCCGGCCGCACGTCGAAGACCGCGAGCGGCTCCCCGCCCGCCGCTGCGGCGTCGTAGAGCAGGATGCGGAGGTCGCGAACGTGCTCGAAGGGGGCCCCGTCGGAGGACGCGGCGATGACGACCTGGTCGACCGAGGGGTCGAGCGCGTTCAGGTCGGCCTCGATGGTGTCCGTCAGGCCCTCGGGCAGGCTTCGCTTCGGCAGCCGTCGTACCAGGCCGGAGGGGTGCCGGGGCTGGTTGTAGAAGACGAAGTCCTCGTCGGAGCGCACGCGGCCGCCGGAGCCGAGCAGCAGGGCCGAGGCGTCCACATCGGGTACCCCGGTGCCCGGGGTCCAGCGCAGCACGGCCCGTACAGCCATGGCGTCGAGTGGGACGTTCGAGCCTTTCACCATCGCGTGCGTCATGCCCGTCATCCTGCCTGCTGGCTGCCCGTGCGGACAACGTGGGGGTCGCAAGCCGTGTCTCGCGAGAATGTCGGAACGATTCCCTCCGTGCCCTTGGCAACCATCGCTAAATGGACGAGTTACCCGGAATTCATGTGTGCAGGGAACTGCCGACACCCGTCCGTACGTACTATTACCGGCCACACGTTGTCCGGCCGACCAGGTAGTACGGGGGGAATCACATGCGTCATTTCGGGCATATCGCGCCTGCCGTGAGGGGCGATCTGTTCTTCCGGGAGCCGAGCGCCTTCGACGCCGGGTCGCCGGCTCCGGTCCTCGCGGCCGCCCTGGGTGCCACGCTCTACAGCCCCGCCACCCGGCCCAGGCTCGCCGACGACGTCATCAAGCAGGCCCGCCGCGGAGTCGTCTCCATGGTGCTGTGCCTGGAGGATTCGATCGATGACTCCGAGGTGCCGGCCGCCGAGGAGAACCTGGTCAGGCAGTTCGCCGACCTCGCGGCGCGCGGCGGCGAACCGCCCCTGCTGTTCATCCGTGTCCGCGAACCGCACCAGATCACCGATCTCGTGCGCCGGCTCGGCGAATCCGTCCGATTGTTGTCCGGTTTCGTACTTCCCAAGTTCACGCAAGAGCGTGGCATTCCGTTCATGGAAGCGCTCACCAAGGCCGAGTCCGCGTGCGGCCGGCGGCTCTTCGCCATGCCCGTCCTCGAATCCCCCGAGCTGCTGCACCTGGAGACCCGCCAGGAGGTCCTCCAGAAGATCGCCCGCACCGTCGACACCCACCGTGACCGGGTGCTTGCCCTGCGCCTCGGCGTCACCGACTTCTGCTCGGCGTACGGACTGCGCCGGGCGCCCGACATGACGGCCTACGACGTCCGGATCGTCGCCGACGTCATCGCCGACGTGGTCAACGTGCTGGGCCGGGCGGACGGGACGGGCTTCACCATCACCGGCCCCGTCTGGGAGTACTTCAGGCTTCAGGAGCGCATGTTCAAGCCACAGCTGCGCCGCAGCCCCTTCCTGGAGGGCAGCGCGGAGGAGCTTCGTACGACCCTGATCGAGCACGACCTGGACGGACTGCTGCGGGAGATCGAGCTCGACCGGGCCAACGGCCTGCTCGGCAAGACCTGCATCCACCCGTCGCACGTCGCACCCGTGCATGCGCTGTCCGTGGTCAGTCACGAGGAGTTCAGCGACGCGCAGGACATCCTGCGGCCCGAGCGCGACGGTGGCGGGGTGCTGCGCTCGTCGTACACGAACAAGATGAACGAAGTGAAGCCCCACCGGGCCTGGGCCGAACGCACGCTGCGGCGGGCCGAGGTCTTCGGCGTGGCGAAGGAGGACGTCGGTTTCGTGGACCTGCTGGCGGCGAGCGTCGCGGAGTAGCGGTGTGCCCGCGCGCGCAGGCGCGTGATGCTTGAGGGACGGGTCCGCGTGGGCGGGCGTGTGAGAGGCCAACGGAAAGAGACAGCGAACGTGGTGTGGTCGGGTAGCTGGGTCGCGGAGCGGCTGGGCGTCGAGCTGGTGGGCGACGGGGAGCTCCGCGAGCTGCTGGGCCTCGCCCTGCGGCGCAACCCCAAACGGGCACATCTGCTCGTGTCCAACGTGCTCGGCAAGCATGTGCCGCAGAGCCCCGCGGTGGTGTACGGCGCCGGGGTCGAGCTCGGCCGCCGGGTGCGCGAGCTGCTCGGCGAGGACGGGGCGCGCCGCGCGGTCGTGCTCGGTTACGCGGAGACGGCCACCGGCCTCGGCCACGCCGTCGCCGACGGCCTCGGATCGGCGCCCTACCTCCACTCGACGCGACGCCCCGTCGAGGGCGTGGCGCGGGCGGGCGGCTTCGAGGAGTCGCACTCGCACGCCACCTCGCACCTGCTGCTGCCGGAGGACCCGGACCTGCTCACGGGCGACGCGGGCGACGACGACGCCCCGGACGCGACCCTCGTCCTCGTGGACGACGAGTTCTCCACCGGCAACACCGTTCTCAACACCATCCGCGCCCTGCACGAGCGGTACCCGCGCAAGCGGTACGTCATCGTGGCCCTGGTCGACATGCGCTCACCGGCCGACCGGGGGCGGCTCGCCGAGTTCGCCGAGGAGATCGGGGCCCGCGTCGACCTGGTGGCAAGGAACACGGGCACGGTCCGCCTGCCGGAAGGTGTCCTGGAGAAGGGGCAGGCCCTGGTCGCCGAGCAGGAGGCGGCTCAGGCGGCGGCAGAGCCCCGCGTGGGGTGGCCCGGGGGAAAGCCCGAGCCGCTGTGCATCCTCCCGCGCCCCCACACCCGGATCGACCTCCAGTGGCCCGCCGGAGTGCCCGACGGCGGCCGGCACGGCTTCACCCCCGCACACCGCGCACTCCTGGAGCCCGCCCTCCCCGCCATGGCGGACCGCATCGCGCAGGCGCTGGGCGAGCACCCCCGCCGCGTCCTGGTCCTCGGCTTCGAGGAGCTGATGTACGCGCCGCTGCGCCTGGGCACCGCCCTGGAGGAGCGCATCGGAGCCGAGGTCCGTTACTCGACCACGACCCGCTCCCCGGTCCTCGCCGTGGACGACCCGGGCTATGCGATACGCACCCGGCTGGTCTTCCCGGCCCACGACGACCCGGCCGACGGCCCGGGCGAGCGCTACGCGTACAACGTCGCGGGCGGCGGCTTCGACGCCGTGGTCCTCGTCGTCGACTCCACCGCCGACACCCACGCGCTGCACGGCCCGCACGGCCTGCTGCAGCGGCTCACCCCGCATGCCGCCCACGTCCTGCTGGCGGTCGTCCCCTCGTACGTACCGCCCGGGGCATCTGCCGCCGAGCCGGCCCCGTCGTACACCCCCCAACGGCAGGAAGAGTCCGCCATGCTGCCCGAGCCCCTCCGCGGCCCCGACTTCTCCTCCTACGCACCGGACGAGGTCGGCTGGCTGCTCCAGGACCTCTCGGACACCGAACTGGAGGCGCCCACCGAGGAGCGCGAGGAGGCGATACAGAGCGGCGGCGCGCACTACGCCGAGTCGCTGCCCGTCGAGTACCAGCCCTCCGAGCAGTACCAGGACCTGTTCAAGGCGGCCCTGGACCTGTCGGCCGCCCGCATCGCCCGCGCCGTCGGCACCGTCACCGAGACGGTCCTCGCCGAGCGCGGCCCCCGCCCCGTGCTCGTCTCGCTGGCTCGGGCCGGCACCCCCGTCGGTGTGCTGATGCGCCGCTGGGCCCGCCTCCGGCACGGCATCGACCTGGCGCACTACGCCGTCTCCATCGTGCGAGGCCGCGGCATCGACGCCAACGCCCTGCGCTGGCTGGCCGCCCACCACAACCCGGCCGATGTCGTCTTCGTCGACGGCTGGACCGGCAAGGGTGCCATCACTCGCGAACTGGCCGCGGCGATCGCGGAGTTCGAGGAGTCCGACGGGACCGAGGGCTTCAACCCGGAGATCGCGGTCCTGGCCGACCCGGGCGGCTGCGTCCGCACGTACGGCACCCGCGAGGACTTCCTGATCCCCTCCGCCTGCCTCAACTCCACCGTGTCCGGGCTGATCTCCCGTACGGTCCTGCGCTCCGACCTCGTCGGACCCGACGACTACCACGGCGCGAAGTTCTACCGCGAGCTCGCCGGATCCGATGTCTCCGGCCACTTCCTCGACACGGTCACCGACCGGTTCGGCGATGTCGCCGACGCCGTGGACGCCGAGGTCAAGGAGCTGCTCACCGCCGACCGGGCCCCGACCTGGGAGGGCTGGGCCGCGGTGGAACGCATCAGCGAGGAGTACGGCATCCACGACGTGAACCTCGTCAAGCCGGGCGTCGGCGAGACGACCCGCGTCCTGCTGCGCCGCGTCCCGTGGAAGATCCTCGCCAAGCGGGGCGCCGGCGCCGACCTGGAACACATCAGGCTGCTGGCGCAGCAGCGCGGCGTGCCGGTCGAAGAGGTCGACGAACTCCCTTACACCTGCGTCGGACTGATCCACCCCAAGTACACGCGCGGGGCGACCGGCGCGGACGGCCGGGCGGTGGAGTCCAAGTGACCTCGCCCGTGACGCTGGTCGCCAGCGACCTCGACCGCACCCTCATCTACTCCGCCGCGGCCCTCCAGCTCCCGATGCCGGACGCCGAGGCCCCCCGCCTGCTCTGCGTCGAGGTGTACGACAGGAAGCCCCTCTCGTACGTCACGGAGACGGCGGCCGCGCTGCTCGCCGAGCTGACCCGCTCCCCGTCCACGGTCTTCGTGCCGACCACCACCCGCACCCGTGAGCAGTACCACCGCATCCATCTCCCGGGCCCTGCGGCAGAGTTCGCGATCTGCGCCAACGGCGGACACATCCTGGTCGACGGCGAGTCCGACCAGGGCTGGCAGCGGACCGTGGCCGGCCGACTGGCCGAGGAATGCGCCTCGCTCGCCGAGGTCCGCGCCCACCTCGTCTCCGCGGCCGACCCCGCCTGGCTGCTCAAGGAACGGATCGCCGAGGACCTCTTCGCCTACCTCGTCGTCGAGCGGTCACTGCTGCCGGCCGACTGGACGAAGGAGCTCGCCGCATGGGCGGAGCCGCGCGGCTGGACCGTCTCGCTGCAGGGCCGCAAGATCTACGTCGTACCGCGGCCGCTCACCAAGAGCGCGGCGATGCGCGAGGTGGCCCGCCGCACCGGCGCCACGCTCACCCTGGCCGCCGGTGACTCCCTCCTCGACGCAGACCTGCTTCTCGCCGCCGACCGGGGCTGGCGCCCCGGCCACGGCGAACTGGCCGACGCCGGCTGGAGCGCCCCGCACGTGACGGCGACCGCCGAGAGCGGTGTGGCCGCGGGCGAGGAGATCCTGCGACGCTTCCTGGAGGCGTCGAGCTTGCGCCGGGCGGCCTGAGCGGAGGGCCTGCCGGTGCGTACCGCCGGGTCGAGGGCGCGTCGGTGCGTACCGCTGGGTGGGTGGAGGGCACGGCGGTGCCGTACTGCCGGTTCGAGGGCACGTCGGTGCGTACCGGCGGTTCGAGGGCATGTCGACGGCGCGCGTACCGCTGAGCGGAGGGCCCGTCGGTGCATGCCGCAGACAGGCTTTCGACGCGCCGCCGGATTCGCTCGAACCGGCCCTGCCCGGCGGTTACAGTCACCGCGTTCCGCCCCTCGGCGGAGCACTCGGCAGAGCGGGGAGCGGCGCGATGACCAAGGGCAACGAAACCAAGATCACGGACGAGCTGTACGCGTACATGCTCGCCCACAATCCGCCGCTGGACGCGGTGCAGCGCGAACTCGTGGAGACCACGTACGCCAAGCTTCCCGACCACGCGGGCATGCAGTCGGCCGAGGAACAGGGCCCGCTGCTCGCCTTCCTCGTCCGGCTGACGGGGGCACGGCACATCGTGGAGGTCGGGACCTTCACCGGGTTCTCCGCCCTCGCGATGGCCCAGGCACTGCCCGCCGGAGGCCGGCTGATCGCGTGCGACATCTCGGAGGAGTGGACCGACTACGGCCGTGAGGCCTGGGCGAAGGCAGGCGTCGCCGACCGGATCGAACTGCGGATCGCCCCGGCCCTCGACACCCTGCGGGCCATGCCCGCGGAGCCGCACATCGACTTCGCCTACCTGGACGCGGACAAGGAGAACTACATCGCGTACTGGGAGGAACTGGTGCCCCGGATGCGCCAGGGCGGCCTCATCACCACGGACAACGTGCTCTTCCACGGCGGTGTGACGGACCCGCGGGCGACCGGGGCGGCGGCAGCCATCCAGGAGTTCAACAACCACGTGTCGGCCGACCCGCGGATGGACAGCGTGCTGCTCACGGTGTCGGACGGACTGACGCTGTCACGCAAGCGGTGACCCCGGCCGCCGCCTTCCGCGGGGCTCAGCCGCAGCAGCCCCCACCACAGCAACCGCCGCCACCACCGGCCGAGGGTGCGGGACCGGAACCGGCCGAGCCGCCCACGGCGACGGCCGAGAGGAGTTTCACGGTGTCCTCGTGCCCGGCGGGGCAGGAGGCGGGGGCCGAGGACTCGGCCATCGGACGGCTGAGCTCGAAGGTGTCTCCGCAGGAGCGGCAGCGGTACTCGTAACGAGGCATGTCCCCAGGCTATCGGCCGGGACGGGCAACGGGCATACCCGAACCCGGTCATCGACCGGGCCGGACGGCGGGATTCTCGGGCCCGGCTAACGGCCGGGCCGGACGACCGGCATTTCCCCGACCGCCCGCCGCCGCGCGAGCCGCTCCTCACGCGCGGCTTCCTCGGGATGGCGGGCTCGCCAGTAGGGATTGTCATGGGGGAGCCCGCCGCTGACACGTCCGTACATTCCGAACATCATCAGCAGCAGACCGACCACGAAGCTGAAGAGCACGTTCTGTATCTCGAAGGCGAGGAAGTTGAGCCCGGTGTCCAGCAGGGCGAGATTGACGAAGCCGCTGAGGACGAAGGCGATGCCCAGCACCATGTTGAGCGTCGAGGCGAAGTTGCCGCCGATGACCATCCCGATGAAGAGCAGCAGTCCGACGCAGATCGACAGGACGCTGAGCGCGCCATTGGTGCTCAGACCTGCGACGGTGTCGCCGCCGGTGTCGAAGAAGCCGACCTTGTCGATCAGCCCGAGGATGCCGAAGGCGAGCAGCACCAGACCCATCAGCCCGGCGCCGATCCGGTAGACGCGGCTGAGCCGGTGGTCCACGGGCAGGTGCTCATCGAGCATGGTGGCCTTGCGATGGGCGGCCGGCCGCCGGGCGGGACGCAGTACATGGGTGGCCATGGAGCCTCCTTCGCGTACTACCAGGATCCCGCGGGCCCGGGGCCGCCGCACGTCAGGGCGGCCGCGAGGGTGGGGGTGGGGTGGGGTGGGGTGGGCGTGGTGGGGGTGCGGAGCGAGTACGGGCCGGGTGCGGGGCGAGATCCGGGCGGGTGGCGAGCATGGGCCGGGTGCGGGCGAGACCGGGGCGAGAACCGGGGCGGGTGCGAGGCGAGACCGGGCGGGTGCGCGCCCCGCTCACCCCCGCCTCCGCCGCCCCCGGAGACCAGGTGTCGGTCGGCCGGCCCCGCGAACGTCAGGTGCCGGCCCCCTGCAGATCAGATGCCGGCTCCTGGCACGTCAGGCACCGGCCCCGCGCTCCTCACGGATGTCGGAGACGACGCGTGCGGCGGTCTGCCGTACGCCCTCCGTCACGGTCAGGAAGTGCCAGTAGTCGGGGTGGCGACCGTCGAGGGCGGTGACGGCCTGGTCGAGCCGGGCCACCGCGTCGTCGAGCGGCCGGGCGTGGCGCGGCTCGGGTGTGTGGCGCCCGGCCATGGCGAGGCGCTGGGCGTCGCGGATGGCGAACCGGGTGCGCTGGATCTCCTGCTGCGGGTCCTTGGCGACGGCGTCCAGCCTCTGCAGCCGGTCACCGGCCGCGGACACCGCCTCGTCCGTGGCGTTGAGCAGGGCCCGTACCGTACTCAGCCGCGACGTGGCATCCGCCCAGCGCTGTTCGTCGCGCGCCTTCGCGGCCTCCTTGAGCTTCTCCTCGGCCTGGCGCACATTGACGGCGGCCTGCTCGGGAACCGGCTGGAGATCCTGCCAGCAGGCCGCCGAGAACCGCCGCCGCAGCTCGCTGAGCACGGGCTCCACGGAGGCGGACCGGGTGGTCAACGCCTGGGCCCGCGTACGCAGCGTCACCAGCCGCTTGTCGATCTCGGCGGCCCGCTCGGGCAGCTGCGCCGCCTCGGCGCGTACGGCTTCGGCATCGCGCAGCACCTGATCGGCGCGCTGGAGGGTCTCGGGCACGCCGTGCCGGCCGGCGCCCTGGTTGAGCTTGGTCAGCTCGGGGGCGAGGGCGGCCAGCCGCGCGGCGAGATCGTCCGCCCGCAGTCCGGACGCGCGCACCGCGTCGAGAGCATTGCTCGCGGCCAGGAGCGCCTGCCTCGCCCGCTCCACGGCGGGGGCGAGCCGGGCCAGCTGAGTCTCGGCGGTCCCCAGCAGCGGACCGAGCCCGGCGGCGAACCGGTCGAGCTCGCCCTTGACGCGTACGAGCTCGTCCTTGGCGGCCGACAGCTCGGTCCGGGCACGGGAGGCGACCGAAGGCTCAAGATCATCCCGGTCGAGATCGTGCGTGTCGACGGCCGTGATGTACGCGTGGCTGGCCTCGTCGATGCGTCGCCCGAGAGCGGCGAAGTCGTCGACGGCCTTCCGGGCGGCCGGCGAACTGTCCACGGCCGTGATGGTCTCGATGGAGATCTGCAGATCGCGCTGGGCGGTGTCGAGCTCGTAGAAGGCCTCGGCGGCTGCATCCTTCGCGGCCTGAGCCTCGGCCCGCTGCCCCTCCCCGCGCCCGCCGAACCAACGCCGCGTACCGCCCCCGGTGACGGCGGCAGGCAGCGCCGCGGCAAGCAGGGGCACGGGCAGCAGCATCAGGAGCAGGACGTCCCGCACGCCGCGGCCGTACCGGCTGGCATGGACATCACTGACGGCGGAACTCCCACCCGCTCTCGCCTGCGGCTTCGCGTGTGTCGCCGTCACATCCCTCTCCCGTGCTGTTTCGCCCTGCCCGGTACATTCTCCCACCAGGTAAGGACGAACACACGGGCCGGTTAGTTCGCGCTTCGCACAGTGACTTCGCCGTTGTCGCTGTGCGCCTTCACCGCATGCGGGCTGTCGTCACTGCGGGGCACGGCCACGGAGACGTGCCCGTTGTCGGCCGACGCGGACACGGCGTACCGGTCCTTGCCCGCGGGCAGATCGATGGTGATGCTCCCGTTGTCACTGACGCTGTCCACCAGATCCGGAACACGGCTGAAGTCGAGCTTCACCGAACCATTGTCCGAGCGGGCCACCACGGAAGCCGCCGAGATCCGCTCGCCCCGGACGGTGCCGTTGTCGCTCTTCAGCTCGAGCGGCCCGGTGACATCGCGCACGACGACCCCGCCGTTGTCGGAGAAGAGCTTGAGCGGAGTACCGAACCCGGACGCGGTGACCTTCCCGTTGTCGGCATCCACGGTCAGCGCGAGCCCACGAGGCACCTTCACCCGGTGCTGCGCCCCGCAGTCACTGATCAACGCATCACACTTCACGCGAAGCGTCAGCGTGTCGCCCTCCAGCTTCCACACGGGCTTCGGTCCGCTCCCGAGCACGACCCACCCGTCGACCCTGCGAGTCACCTCGATCCGCTCCACATCGGCGGGCACGACCTCCACGGTGGAGTTCTCCGCATCGATGGTCAGCGCCTTCCCGCTGTACGCGAACGACTTGTGCTCGGCGGGGGCGTCCTCGACGTCGGTGCTGCCGCACCCACTGAGCGCGCCCACGAGGAGAACGGTTCCCCCGGCGGCCACGAGGACGTTGGCACGGGCCCGGGCACGGGTGCGGGTACGGGTACGGATGGTCATGGCGATGGTCCCCCTGGCTGGCGCTGCCGATGTGCCTCCACCGTATGCAGCGCCCACCCTCGGGACGATCCGGACGGCTACCGTCTCGGAGGTGGGGGTAACCCCCGTACGGCCTGCGAGGCCGGCCTGCCCGGCCCGGGTAACCGATTGTCGACGGGTGCCGTGAGGCATGTAACCTGTTGCTTCATCCACGGGTGCGTAGCTCAGGGGTAGAGCGCTGCTCTTACAAAGCAGATGTCGGCGGTTCGAAACCGTCCGCGCCCACCAGTACAAAGGCCCCCAACCGATCATGGTTGGGGGCCTTTGACATCCAGCTTTGACATCAACGGGTGCGGTCACTCGCGGTCGGGACGCCGCTTGAGCATGCGGTCCAGATAGCTCACGGCCTCGCGCTGTGTGTCCTGGACGACGTGGGCGTAGATGTTTCATCGTGACCGCGATCTGACTGTGCCCGAGGATCTCCATGACGACGCGGGGCGGGACGCCGGCCGCGGTCAGCAGCGTCGCGCAACCGTGCCAGCACCTCATGGACGCAGCAGTGTCCTACGCCAGAGCGAACAAACTGCACTTGGTCCTTGAGGTGTTGACGAAGGATGCCGCAGCGATCCGCTTGTACGAACGCCTCGGCTGGCAGCGATTCGGTGAGACAGTGCATACCTTTGCCCGCGAGCGTTTTGACGCGGCCTGCTTTGTGGCCCCCGCCTGACAACGCGAGCTGTCACAGGTTTCTCTACCTCATCAAGTGCCCGCGCAAGGCGCGGGCTGGCCCCTTGTGCCCGGCCCTCTGCGCTTGCGGCCCCAGGCCGGGCCCCTGGGGCCGCAGCGAACTACGGCCCCTGAGTCGAGAACCAAGCCCGCGGCTTCAAGACATGCCTCCGGCGGGGGCGCTCAGACTCCGGGATGGGAGGGGCGCCGTTCGCGGGTGCCGGCGGATTCGTAGTGAGCGTCGTGGGGCTCCCATCCCGACCTGAACCGCGCCCGCTCCACGGCGTGTGGGTCGAATGCGGACGGAATGGGAGCTGGGGTAAGTGGTGGGTTGGCGTACGTGGTGAAGATGGGGCAATCGGCGCTACAGTCCCGGACATGAAGCCGGGGAGACTGAGGCAGTTCGGCGCGTCGTACATTGCGATGGTCAGGCACATTGTCCGGCGCCCCTTGCTTATCCTGCTCCTGGTGCTGATCGTCGTGGGGACCAGGTGGTTCCAAACCACGTTGCCGCAGCCATGGGACGGCGTGCCTTTCGGGTTCGGCATGCTCGCTGGCGTGTGGGCCATTCGATCGACCCTCCCTCGAAGTCAAGAAGATCAGCAGGCCGGCGATTGAGTGTGAGACGACGTGCGATGCCTGACATCACCGGCTGACACCAACAAGGACGAAAAGCAGCGGTCGGCGTCAGATCTCAATGGACGATCGCCCGAGGAGCAGGCGCGGTTGGTCTAGGTTGGCAAACCCAGTGATTGACCTGATAAGGATGAGGCCAGAGCTCAAAGTTGGATCCCGACAGGAGCGCCGCCTAGCCTGTGCTCAGGTCGCCACGTGTACCTGTTCCAAGGCCCAGGGCAACTGTTCAGCCGACACGGCCCATTCAAGAACTGCCCCAGTCGAAGCGACTACGCGCACGATGACTGCCTGAGGACTCACCGACCAGACTTCCCTGCCCTTGGCCCGCCTTGGGTCTGTTGCGTCGAGCCCCGTGATCCGGACGACGATTCCACCCATTTCGATAAGTCCCGGTGACAGCTGAGCGGTGCTATGCATCCACATCCCCGCTGGCACCCGGGGATGACTGCCCGACAGGACGCGGAGGCCACACTCGACCTTTCCGTCCTTTGCTAGCCGCTCGCCCCGCTTCTTGAGGACGCGATCCCCGGCCAGACCTCCCAACAGATTCCCCAGCAAGCTCAGTATCACAAACCGCCCCCTTCGCACGGTTGTATCGGGAACGTGAGCGGTAAGCAAGATCGGATCAGCCCGACTGATCACGCTTCCGAGACGCACTGCGCGGTGCAGCAGCTAAGCACAGCAACCCCCGTGGCCGGCCAAGACTAGAGCTACCCCGAGGGGCCGAACCGCGACCTTGTATGGCCCTCGCTGACCGACCTCTTACAACGGCTAACACAATGAGGTGATCTGTCGGTGGGTGATGAGGCAGCAGGCGAGTTTGAGGAAGGCTTCGTGGATGTCTGCTCGTCGTTCC
>NZ_JBEOVJ010000052.1:0-57291 GCF_040295435.1 Streptomyces sp. NPDC002809 | reverse complement strand
GCCCCCCCGGCGGGGGGGGGCGCCCGGCTTCCGTGCTGGCGGGGGGGGCCCCCCCCCCCCCGGGCGGCCCCCCCGGGCGCCCCCCACGGCAGCGCGGTCTCGGCAGGCAGCGGCGAGGGGAGCCCCTCGGCGGCGGCCGCCTGCTCGGCCTGATGGCCGGGGAACCGGTCCAACAGCAGTGACGGCCTCAGGACGACGACGGTGACCGCCACCACCAGCGCGAGTACGGTCACCGTGCGTACGGTGCGGAACCGGTTGTTCCGCCCGTTCATCTCCTGCCAGGCCGGGCCGGTGCGCCACCCGGGCGGCAACGACGGCTGCGGCTCCGCCGCCCGTTTCCGCCACCGTCGCCGCCGGCCGCCGCCCCTGCCCGCACGGGCCCGCGTCGCCTCGTCCTGCTCACTCGTGCGGCGAGTCACCATCCGGGCCCGCGCGGACGGTTCCTTCGGAGCACCGCCTGCACCGCCCTCCTCTAGGTCCCGCAGGAACCCGTCCCACTGCTCGTCGGGTATCGAGGACGTCCCGTCTCCGGGTCTCTCGTCAGGGGGCTCAGAAGGCGGGGCAGTGCTCACGGGCTCGCTCTCTCGGAAAGGCGGGACGGCACGGGGGCCGCGGTGGACGGGACGAAGGGACACACGAAGGCCGTGCAGGCCGGTCAGCTCGCTCGGCGGCCGTTCACCGCGTTCGACAGCTCACCGTCGTCACCGGCAGTCCGTCGCAACGTCGCGACGGTCCGGCGCAGGGCCGCACAAGATCCTTCGGTGCATTGTTCGCACCGCGCACACACGACGCACACAACCGCGTCGAAGCCGTGATCCAATCGGTGCGCGGTCGAGGCCACAGGCGGGTTCGCCCTTGGGGTCTCCGTGTGCACAGGAGGCTCGCGCCGCCGCCACGGCCCGCTCGGGTCCCGCGAAAACCGGTCGAGCGTTTCGAGTCCGGCCCCCTACAGTGACCGGCCGGGACGGCGACTCACCGGGGGCACAGAACATGCGTACGCACTATCCGCGGACCCCGCACCTGCCCTGGTCACCCGGGGCCACCTCGGACGACGTACGGATCGGCGACCTCTCCGCACTGACCGGCTCGCAGGTCGTCGTCACGGAGAAGCTGGACGGCGAGAACACCACGCTGTACGCGGACGGACTGCACGCCCGCTCCCTCGACTCGGCGCACCACCCCTCCCGTGGCTGGGTCAAGGCGCTCCAGGGCCGCGTCGGCCCCCGCATCCCGTCGGGGTGGCGGATCTGCGGCGAGAACGTGTTCGCCCGCCACTCGATCCCGTACGAGGACCTGGCGAGCCACTTCTACGGCTTCTCCGTCTGGGACGGGGAGGTCTGCCTGGGCTGGGACCGGACCGTGGACTTCCTGCGGGACCTGGGGATTCCGACGCCGGCTGTGCTGTGGCGCGGCGTGTTCGACGCCCGGGCCGAGAAGGCGCTGCGCGCGCTGAGACCGGACACGGAACGCCAGGAGGGGTACGTCGTCCGCCCCGCGGAGGGCTTTCCGGCCGCGGCGTTCGGGCGGCGGGTGGCGAAGTGGGTGCGGCCTGGCCATGTCACGACAAACACCCACTGGATGCACGCGGAGGTGGTGGAGAACCGGCTGGGCCCGGCCGCCGCGCTGTGGGCCGTGCGTTCGGGCGCCCCGGTGGACCCGGCGGCCCTGGCCGTCGCCGCGGGCACCGGCCCTGGCGACGCGGCCGCCGCTCTCGCGACGGGCGACGCCCTGGACGCCCTGGGCCGCACCGGCGACGACCGGCTGGTCGGGGTGCTCGCCGCCCTGCTGCACCGCACCCGCCGGGCCGCACTCGCACCGGCGCTCGCCGGACCGCTGGGGATGCCGCTCGCCCGGCGGACCGCGGACCTCGTCGGCCTGTACCCCGCGCTGCACCGCCCCTACCCGGACGAGGATCGCCACGGCGGCCTGGCCCGGATGTCGCTCGCCGCAGACCTGCCAGTCCTGCACGCGCTGGCCGGCGCACTGGCCGACGGGCCCGGGGCCCGCGAGCAGGTGGAGTGGTCGGCGCTGCACGCGGCGGACGTAGCAGAACCGGCCGGACTGTCCGAGGCCTTCGCCGGTCTGGAGCCGGAGGCCGCCGCCCGCTGTCTGGGACAGGCCCGCGAGGCGTACGCGCTGGGCCGCATCACCACCGCGGAGGAAGCGGCCGCCGCGACCTGGCGGTGGCGGTCCGGTGACTTCCCGCGCCTGGTCCACCTGGTCGGCCCCTCCTGCAGCGGGAAAAGCACCTTCGGCCGCGGTCTGCCGGGCATCGCCACGTACGTCTCGCTCGACGACCTGCGCGAGGCCCGCGGGTCGCGTGCCGACCAGAGCGGCAACGCGGACGTCCTGCGCGAGGGGCTGCGGCGCCTGGACGCCGCCCTCGTCCCCGGCGCCACCGTGGTCTGGGACGCCACCTCGATCGACCCGCACCGGCGCTCCCTGGTCCACGCGCTCGCCCACCGCAAGGACGCCCTGGTCACCCATGCCGTGGCGTGGATCGGCGAGGACGAGCTGACCGCGCGCAACGCCCGGCGCAGCCACCCGGTGCCCCGGGAGGTCCTGGCCTCCCAGCTGCGCCGCTTCGTGCCCCCGTATCCCGGCCGGGCCCACCGCACCTGGTACATCGGGACGAGCGGAACCGTGGAGGACCGGACCTGATGCGTACGAGCGAGGAGATCTACCACCGGGTCCGCTGGGACGCCCGGTTCGACCCGGCGCGGTTCGTCCTGGGCGTCGCCCAGCGCGGCCGGGACCCCAAGCGGGTGCCGCTGGAGCGGTTCACGCCCGGCGGTGACGTTCCCTGGCACCGGGTGCTGTTCTTCGAGGCGGACGGCGAGGTGGTGTGGGACCGGTCCACGGACACCGACCGGATCGACGCAACGGACGCGGGCCGGATCCGGACCCCACGCCGGCTGCCGTCCCCTTACTTCACGTCCCGCGCCCCGCACGCCTTCTCCCCGGCGACGGGCCGCTGGGAACCGGCTTCCCCGGGGTCATCGGGCCCGTCGGCCCCGCTGACGGTCCTCACCTGGAACACCCTCTGGGACCGGTACGACAGCGACCGCATCGACACCGCCCGGCGCCGCCCGCTGCTGCTCGACGCCCTGCGCGCGGCGGACGCGGACGTCATCGCGCTCCAGGAGGTGGAGCCTGCGCTGCTGGAGCTGCTGCTGGACTGCGACTGGGTACGGGACGGGTATGCCATCGTGATCGACCCGGCAGGCCGTGACGTGGCGGACAACGGCCTGCTGCTGCTCAGCCGGCTGCCGGTGAGTGAGGCGGGCCTGCACGCCCTCGGCCCGCACAAGGCGGTGGCCGCGGCCGTCGTGGAGACGGCCGAGGGCCCCGTCACGGTGGCCGTGACCCACCTCAGCAGCGACCACTCCCCCGAGGGCGCCACTCGTCGCGACACCGAACTGACCGACCTGGCAATGGGGTTGGCGGGAATCGAGGGCGAGCTGCTGCTCGTGGGCGACTTCAACGACGGCGGCGACCGCCCGCAGACCCGGCTGGGTATGACGGACGCCTGGACCGAGATCCACGGCCCCGCCGACCGCACCCCGACCTTCGACCCGTCCGTGAACCCCCTGGCAGCGGTCTCCTCACTGTCCGGCCGCGTCTCCCGGCTGGACAGGGTCCTGCTGCGTACGGACCGGCTGCACGCCCGGTCGGCGGCCCTGACCGGTGAGGTCCCCGGCCCGGAGGGGCTGTACGTCTCCGACCACTACGGGGTACGGGTGGAGCTGGGCCCGCCCCATGCTGCCGCTGAAGGGGTTACGGAGCGGGTCGCCGCCGCCCTTCCCGGCGCCCGGGTCCACGTCGTCGGCTCCCGGCGGATGGGCTGCGCGCTGCCCGGCTCGGACCTGGACCTGATCGCCGCACTGCCCGGCGCCCCCGATCCGGCGGAGGTGCGCTCGCGGCTGACGGCTGCCTTCCCGGAGGCCCGCGACCTTCGCGAGGTGTCCGGCGCCCGGGTTCCCGGCCTGCGCTGGCACCTCGACGGCCTCCGGGTCGACCTGGTCACCGTGGCGACCGGCACCCTCTCCCCCGCCGGGGCGGTCGCCCGCCGCACCGAACTGGGCGAGGCGGCGGCGGTCGCGCTCAGCGCGGTGAGCGACGCCGAAGCGGTGCTCGCGACGGCGGATCCGCACCGGGACGCCTTCGCCGTTCTCGCCCGGGACGTCAAGGCGTGGGCGGCGGCGAGGGGCCTCGACGCCGCGCCGTGCGGCGGACTGCCGGGCCTCGCCTGGGCCGTCCTCGCGGCCCGTACCGCACACGAGGCGGGCGACCTGCCGCCGCTCGCGCTGCTCCGGCACTTCTTCGCCACGTGGGCGGTGTGGGACTGGGACGAAGCGGTGGGCGGGACTGCGGCAACCGGTGACCCGGTCACGGTGCTGACGCCGACGGCCCCGGTGCGTTCCTGCACCGCGCAGGTGTCCGTCGCCGGCCGCGACCTCGTCGCTGCCGAGCTGTACCGCGCCTGGGAGATCGTGGAGGCCGCCGGGAGCGGGGACGACCCACGCCCCCTGCTGTGCGCACCGCCACCACTGAGCGAGCAGCACACCGCCTGGGCCCTCGCCTCCGTCCGCCCAGGCCCTGACCAGGACCGCCTGCGCGGCAGACTCCTCGCCCTGACGACCGCCCTCGCCGACGCGGGCGCCCCCGACTGCCGCGTCTGGCCGCACCCCCTCACGGTCGGCGGCCGCACGGGGTACGCGATCGGGCTCGGCGCGACGCCGCCGGGGGCGCACCGGCTGGCGGAGATCGGGGCGGAGGTGCTGCGGGGCGTCTCGGACGCGTCGTTGGCCCCGGTACGTATATAAGGAGTCAGTGCCCGGCGGCGTACGGGACGAAGCCCGCCCATGCGGTCTCACCGAAGGCGAGCTGCGGCCCTGGCAGGTTCTTAGAGTCGCGGACGTGCACCATGCCGGTGGCAGTCGCGCCCTCTACGCAATCACCTTCGTTGCCGTCGCTGCTGTAGCTGCTCTTGAACCACTCCAACCCTGAAGCGTCGCGGAAGGGGCCTGCTCATCGTCGAGGCGCTCGCCGACCGCTGGGGCGTCATCCCGGGCCCGGTCCCGCGCAAGACGGTGTGGGCGGAACTCGACCTCGTACGGTGACCGACTCCACCGGGTCGTGGGCACCCACGACCTACGCAGCCACGACCCGGTTGCCCACGACGCGGCCACCCACGACGTCCAAAGGCTTTGAAGAACCTGGGGAAACAACCCGACCGAACCCCACCCCACCCCCGTCCTGACCTGCGTCACTCGCACGGGTGACAAAGAACAACTGGGCTGGATTCGGGACGGGTTGGCTGGCATATGCTCGCCGCGACAACCCCAGAACATGAGACGGCCCCGGCCGGGACTGTAATCCCGGCCGAGGCCTGACCACGAGGAAGTAGACCCCTTCCCGATGGATACCCCGCAGGTTATCGCGCCCCCGTGCGCCCAGCCCGGCTCCCCCGGCGCTCCCGGCTCCCGGCCCGGCACCCCCGGCTCCCGGACCGACGTCACGCCGACATCCGGCGTCCTCCACGTCAACGTCCGCCACGTCTCCGGCTTCGTGGTCATCGGCAACCACCTCGCCCAGCACCACGAGCTCTCCCTCGTCGCGATCGGGCTCGCCGTCCACATCCAGTCGCTGCCCGCCGGGGCGAAAGTCGGCATCAAGGTCCTCACCGCCCGCTTCCCGGAGAGCGAGGCCCGCATCACCGCTGCCCTGCACGAACTGGAAGCGACGGGCTACCTGCACCGCAGCCGCGTACGCCTCCCCAGCGGCCGCGTCGTCACCCGCACGCTCTCGTACAACCAGCCAGGCGCCACCGCACCCCCGGTCGCCGTCGCGCCACGACGGCCGCCCCGACGGCAGGCACCCGCCGTGCCTGAGCCCGCACCCGTTCCGCCCCCTCCCCCGGTCGCGGAACACGCCGCATCCCCGCTGCCCGCACCCGTCCACGTACCGCCGGCCACCGCCCCAAGGACCCCGCCCCCGCCTCTTCCCCAACCCCACAGGCCCACCGCGGAACTGCTCCGGACCGCAGCCGCCGTGCTCGCCGACCTACGCCGCCACGCACCCCAGCTCACCCTCAAGGAAGGAGACATCCCCGACCTCATCCCCGGCGTAGCCGCCTGGCTGGAACGTGACACCCACCCCGACACCGTCCGCCACGCCCTCACCACCGGCCTCCCCCTCCCCGTCAAACACCCGGCGAAGTTCGTCCGCCACCGCATCACCACCCTCATCCCGCCCCCACTCCCCGGCGCTGCGGACCTGACACCCCCACCCGCCCGAGCCCTCGCCATCCCGCTCCAGAACTGCGACACCTGCGACCGCGCCTTCCGCGCCACCGACCCCGGCCACTGCCGCGACTGCCGAACCGACGCACACCCGGGCCCGCACACAGCCGACTGACGGCCACCCTCACCCCGAACGGACCCGCACGCGTGGTCAGCTCACCCCACGAGGCGATGCACCGCATCTTCCAGGAGTACCCGGGCCTCTTCTCCGCGTCTCCGAAGTGCTCGGCGTCGACATTCCGCCACCGACATCCGCCACCGTCCTGCCCACCGACCTCACCGAGAACAGCCCAGTCGAGCGCCGTGTCGACACCCTCCTGCGCATCGACACAGAACACGACGGCCCCTTCCTCCTCGCTGTCGAGGCCCAAGGCAAGAAGGACCCACGCAAGACCGCCAGTTGGCCCTACTACGTCAGTTACCTCCACAACCGGTACGGCGCCCTGCCGGTTCTCCTCCTGATCGTCTGCCAGGACCACGCCACCGCCCAATGGGCCGCCGCCCCCATCACCATCGGCCTCCGCCAATGGCCCACACTCACCCTCGACCCACTCGTCGCCGGACCCCACAACATGCCCGTCGTCACCAACGTCGCCGAAGCACGTAAGACCTCGCGCTCGCCACTCTCGCCGCCATCACACACGCCGACGATCCGGACGTCGGCGCCATCCTGAAAACGCTCTCCGCGGCACTGCGCGACACAAACCATCACCGACCCCATCGTCGAGCTCACCGCACAGGGCCTGGGCAACCGCCCGGCCGCACAACAACGGAGGAACCTGGTGGCAGTGGATACCTCTTTCCACACATCCTTCATGTCCGAGGAGACCCGAGACGAAGGCCGGGCCGAAGGGCAGGCAAGAGGCCAGGCAGGAAGCCTTCTGCTGATCCTCGAAGCACGCGGCATCGCCCTCTCCGACGAGTTTCGGCAGATGATCACCGCCTGCGCCGACTCCCACCTGCTGAACCAGTGGCTCCAACGCGCCGCCACGGCCTCCACCGCCGAGGAAGTCTTCGCCGACGCCCACTGATCAGCCACGTCTCGCGGGGAGCCCGGCTCCCCCGCTACCGTCCAAGGTCTCCGCGGGCCTCCGGATGGGCCGTGCGCCAAGCCGTCATCGAACGGTCCCACTCGTCCCCGGACAACGCGGTGAGCGAGGCCGGGAACAGGCCGTCCTCCTCCTTCGCGATGTGGTGGTACAGCTCGTCGACCGCCTCCCGCAACCGTGCGACGTCCTCCGTGCGGCTCAGATCCACCCGGTCGAGGAACGCGCCGAGTTCGCGGTGTTCCCGCACCAGTGCGTCGATGTATCCGGCGTACTCCGCATCGCCGCTCATCACCGCGAAGAGCCCCTGCTCCTCCCCCTGCCAATGGGCCCGCAACTCCCGCCCCATCCGGGCCACCAGTTCCGCCGCAAGGCCCCGGTCACCGGAGTCCAGGGCACGCAGGGCACCACCCGCCACGTCGGTGACGGACTCGTGCTCCGCGATGAACTCCTTGATCAGCGGGATCTCACGGCAGCCGCAGTAGTGACACATGCGCCCACTTTGCCAGAAATGCGGCTTGCGGTCGGCGTCGCGAGGAGACGTCGGCTGCGGCGCCGGCAGAGGTCGGCACCGGTGGACTCCAGGTATCGCGTCCTCATCGCGCCGCCGGATCGGCAAAGCTGACGGCAGAGGAGAAGTCCGGCAGGAAGACACAGGACGCCTTCAGCGTGGTGAGGACCCGCAGCACGTGGCACCTGGTCGTGTGCACCGACAGGCCGGTTCCGTCCGGCAAGCCGGCATCGTCGGCGGAGTAGCCCCACCCGCGGTGTCGCACCTCGGGTGGAGTAGCCCCACTCGCTGTGTCGCACATCCCGGGGAGCCCTGCCCCGGAAGGTGCGACACAGCGAGGGCCTCCCCTGCGTGCGATCAGCCGGCGCCGCGCCGGGCAAACCGGCCCCGGAGGACATCGGAGCCGTCCGCTCCCAGGTCGGCCGCGGGCCCGGCGTCCGCTCTCTGCGCACTCTGACAGACTCGCGCCATGCGTGTACGTACCACTCGGGGCTGGGCCCTGCGCCCCGCCACCCCCGGGGACCTCGAAGCCATGGTCGAGCTACGGGCCGTCGTGATGCGCCCGGATCTGGTCCGCCTCGGCCGGTTCGACGAACACCGGGTACGTCGCCGGCTGCGCGACTCCTACCTGCCCGAGCACACCTCGGTGATCACCGTCGAGGGCCGCTTCGCGGGCAGCGTCACCCTCCGGCCCCACGAGGACGGCCACTGCCTGGAGAACTTCCTCCTCGACGCAGAGTTCCAGGGACGCGGCATCGGCTCGGCCGTCCTGAGCACCCTGCTGGCCCGTGCGGATACCGAAGGGGTGCCGGTCCGCCTCGACGTGCTCCAGGGCAGCGCGGCCCGGCGGCTGTACGAGCGGCACGGGTTCGTCCTTGAGCGCGAGGACCCGGTCGACGTGTTCATGGTCCGCCTGCCGCCCGTACCACCGTCGCCGTAGGAAGAGGCCGGCCCCCTCGCCGTAAAGGAAAAGAAGAAGGGCCCCGTCCCACCGCTTGCGCGGCGGGACGGGGCCCTTCTCGGTGCTCTTGTGCGGAGCTACCAGGTCAGACGCTCAAGTAATTACTTGAGGATCTTGGTGACCTGGCCGGCGCCCACGGTCCGGCCACCCTCACGGATGGCGAACTTCAGGCCCTCTTCCATGGCGACCGGCTGGATCAGCGCGACGTTCATGAGGGTGTTGTCACCCGGCATGACCATCTCGGTGCCCTCGGGAAGGGTCACGACGCCCGTTACGTCCGTGGTACGGAAGTAGAACTGCGGGCGGTAGTTGTTGAAGAAGGGGGTGTGACGGCCACCCTCGTCCTTCGACAGGATGTAGGACTGCGCCTCGAACTCGGTGTGCGGCGTGACCGAACCCGGCTTGATGATGACCTGGCCGCGCTCGACGTCCTCGCGCTTGATGCCACGAAGAAGCAGACCGACGTTCTCACCGGCCTGGCCCTCGTCGAGCAGCTTGCGGAACATCTCGATGCCGGTAACCGTGGTGGTGGTCTTCTCGGTCTTGATACCGACGATGTCGACGGTCTCGTTGACCTTGAGGACACCACGCTCGATACGACCGGTGACGACCGTGCCACGACCGGTGATCGTGAAGACGTCCTCGATCGGCATCAGGAACGGCTTCTCGACGTCACGCTCGGGCTGCGGGATGGACTCGTCGACGGCCTTCATCAGGTCGAGAACGGTCTGGCCCCACTCGGCGTCGCCCTCAAGAGCCTTGAGCGCCGAGACCTTGACGACCGGAAGGTCGTCGCCCGGGAACTCGTACTCGGAGAGGAGCTCACGAACCTCGAGCTCGACGAGCTCCAGGATCTCCTCGTCGTCCACCATGTCGGCCTTGTTCAGGGCGACGACGATGTACGGAACGCCGACCTGGCGGGCCAGGAGCACGTGCTCCTTGGTCTGCGGCATCGGGCCGTCGGTCGCGGCGACGACGAGGATGGCGCCGTCCATCTGCGCCGCACCCGTGATCATGTTCTTGATGTAGTCGGCGTGCCCGGGGCAGTCGACGTGCGCGTAGTGACGCGACTCCGTCTGGTACTCGACGTGCGCGATCGAGATGGTGATACCGCGCTGGCGCTCCTCAGGAGCCTTGTCGATCTGGTCGAAGGCCGAGGCCTCGTTCAGGTCCGGGTACGCGTCGTGCAGCACCTTGGTAATGGCGGCCGTAAGGGTCGTCTTACCGTGGTCAATGTGACCGATGGTGCCGATGTTGACGTGCGGCTTAGTCCGCTCGAACTTTGCCTTCGCCACTGGGTCCTCCTGCGGAGTGGTTCTGTACGCCTTGCTTCATCGGCGCCAGGTGATCTTTGCTGGGATGCCGGGGCCGGGGGCATTCGACGCATTGCATACGCGCCGCGTCAAATGCCCCACCAGGCTCCGGTGATAAGCCTAAAGCGTCAACTCGGGGAGTTACTCGCCCTTGGCCTTCGCGATGATCTCCTCGGCGACGTTCCGCGGAACCTCGGCGTAGGAGTCGAACTGCATCGAGTAGCTTGCGCGACCCGAGGTCTTGCTGCGGAGGTCTCCGACATAGCCGAACATCTCCGAGAGGGGCACGAGGCCCTTCACGACGCGAGCGCCGCTGCGCTCCTCCATGGCCTGGATCTGGCCACGGCGGGAGTTGAGGTCGCCGATGACATCGCCCATGTAGTCCTCGGGCGTGGTGACCTCGACGGCCATCATCGGCTCAAGGAGCACGGGGGACGCCTTGCGGGCACCCTCCTTGAACGCCTGCGAACCGGCGATCTTGAAGGCGAGCTCCGAGGAGTCGACCTCGTGGTAACCACCGTCGAGAAGGGTGACGCGGACGCCGACCATCTCGTAGCCGGCCAGGATGCCGAACTGCATGGCTTCCTGGGCACCCGCGTCCACCGAGGGAATGTACTCACGGGGGATGCGGCCACCGGTGACCTTGTTGACGAACTCGTAGGACGCGTCGCCACCCTCGATGGGCTCGATGGCGATCTGCACCTTCGCGAACTGGCCGGTACCACCAGTCTGCTTCTTGTGCGTGTAGTCGATGCGCTCGACGGTCTTGCGGATCGTCTCGCGGTACGCGACCTGCGGCTTGCCGACGTTCGCCTCGACGCGGAACTCGCGCTTCATGCGGTCGACGAGCACCTCGAGGTGAAGCTCGCCCATACCACCGATGATGGTCTGGCCGGTCTCCTCGTCGGAGTGCACCTGGAAGGACGGGTCCTCCTCGGAGAGGCGCTGGATGGCAACACCCAGCTTCTCCTGGTCACCCTTGGACTTGGGCTCGATGGCGACCTGGATGACCGGTGCCGGGAAGTCCATGGACTCCAGGATCACCGGCTGCTTGTCGTCACACAGCGTCTCACCGGTGGTGGTCTGCTTCAGGCCCATGACGGCGACGATGTCACCGGCGCCCACCGAGGGGATCTCCTCACGCTTGTTCGCGTGCATACGGTAGATCTTCCCGATGCGCTCCTTCTTGCCCTTGACCGAGTTCAGCACCGCGGTGCCGGCCTCGAGGCGACCGGAGTAGATCCGGACGAAGGTGAGCTTGCCGAGGTGCGGGTCGCTCGCGATCTTGAACGCCAGGCCGGAGAACGGCTCGTCGTCCGAAGGCTTGCGCGAGATGACCTTCTCCGGGTCCTTGACGTCGTGGCCCTCAATGGCCTCGACGTCCAGGGGCGAAGGCAGGTAGCGCACGACCGCGTCGAGCAGGGGCTGGACGCCCTTGTTCTTGAACGCGGTGCCACAGAACACCGGGGTGACCGTGACGGAGTCGGCGGTGCCCTTCGACGCGAGGGTGATCCGGCGGATCGCCTCGTGCAGCTGCTCCTGGGTGGGCTCCTCGCCCTCCAGGTACAGCTCCATCATGGCGTCGTCGTTCTCCGAGACGGCCTCAAGGAGCTTGCCGCGCCATTCCTCGGCGGCCTCCTTCAGGTTGTCCGGGATCTCGATGACGTTGTACATCTCGCCCTTGGCGGCCTCTTCGGGGTACACGAAGGCCTTCATCGACACGAGGTCGACGACACCCGTGAAGTCGGCCTCGGCGCCGATGGGGAGCTGCATGACGATCGGGACGGCCCCGAGGCGCTCGACGATCATGTCGACGCAACGGAAGAAGTCGGCACCGGTGCGGTCGAGCTTGTTGACGAAGCAGATACGCGGCACGCCGTAGCGGTCCGCCTGACGCCACACGGTCTCGGACTGCGGCTCGACGCCGGCCACACCGTCGAACACGGTGACGGCACCGTCGAGGACGCGGAGCGAACGCTCCACCTCGACGGTGAAGTCGACGTGACCCGGGGTGTCGATGATGTTGATGGTGTGGTCAACATCATTGAGCGGCCAGTGACAGGTCGTCGCGGCGGACGTGATCGTGATGCCGCGCTCCTGCTCCTGCTCCATCCAGTCCATCGTGGCAGCGCCGTCGTGGACTTCACCGATCTTGTACGAGACGCCGGTGTAGAACAGGATCCGCTCTGTGGTGGTCGTCTTGCCCGCGTCGATGTGGGCCATGATCCCAATGTTGCGGACCTTGGCCAGGTCAAGCGAAGTGGTGGCCATAAGGCTCAATCTTCTCTCGGTCTCGATGGGGTAAGCGACTACCAGCGGTAGTGCGCGAAGGCCTTGTTGGACTCGGCCATCTTGTGGGTGTCCTCGCGCTTCTTGACGGCAGCGCCAAGACCGTTGGAGGCGTCGAGCAGCTCGTTCATGAGCCGCTCGGTCATCGTCTTCTCGCGACGGGCGCGGGAGTAACCGACGACCCAGCGCAGCGCGAGGGTGGCGGCGCGACCGGGCTTGACCTCGATCGGCACCTGGTAGGTGGCGCCACCGACACGGCGGGACTTGACCTCGAGCGAGGGCTTGACGTTCTCAAGCGCGCGCTTCAGCGTGATGACCGGGTCAGCGCCGGTCTTCTCGCGGAGGCCTTCCATGGCGCCGTACACGATCCGCTCGGCGGTGGAACGCTTGCCGTTGAGCAGGATCTTGTTGATCAGCGAGGTGACAAGAGGAGAACCATAGACCGGGTCAATGATGACCGGGCGCTTCGGGGCGGGGCCCTTACGAGGCATTCTTACTTCTCCTTCTTGGCGCCGTAGCGGCTGCGGGCCTGCTTGCGGTTCTTGACACCCTGGGTGTCAAGGGAGCCGCGGATGATCTTGTAACGAACACCCGGCAGGTCCTTCACACGGCCACCACGCACGAGCACGATGGAGTGCTCCTGCAGGTTGTGTCCCTCACCCGGGATGTAGGCCGTGACCTCGATGCCGGAGGTCAGACGCACACGTGCGACCTTCCGGAGCGCGGAGTTCGGCTTCTTCGGGGTGGTCGTGAACACACGCGTGCAGACGCCACGGCGCTGGGGCGAACCCTCGAGCGCGGGCGTCTTGTTCTTCTCGACCTTGTCCTGCCGGCCCTTCCGGACCAGCTGCTGAATCGTAGGCACTACTTCTCCGGTTTCTGTGTGCCGTCGGTGAAACTAACCTGGAACATCCCCGACCCACGCGGTCGGGTGTGTCGAATGCTGCGGGCCACTCCCCTGGAGCAGTGGAAGCACAGATCGCGGTGGCCAAAAACAGGCTCGCCGTGCGGTTGAGGACACGCACACGAGCCCAGGCACACCCCAGGCACAAGGTCTGAGCGTACCTACCTCATGGACTCCGGTCAAAACAAATGCTGTCCGCCAGGACACGCCGGGACGGATGCCCGGCTTGTCCTGACCCATGCGGGATGCCGCAGGGCCCCTCACGGGCCTCTCAGCGCCCTTCAGGGGCCGCGACCACCGTACGCCCCACTCCGACGGAGTGACGCATCGCACGCCGGAGGGCGGCCACCCCGTGCACACGGGATGACCGCCCTCCGGTCGAATCAAGCGACTCGCTTACTGGTTGTACGGACCGTAGTCGTAGTCCTCCAGCGGAACGGCCTGGCCGGAGCCCGTACCGAACGGCGAGTAGTCGATGTCGTCGTAGCCGACGGCCGAGTACATCGCGGCCTTGGCCTCTTCGGTCGGCTCGACCCGGATGTTGCGGTAGCGGGACAGACCCGTACCGGCCGGGATGAGCTTACCGATGATGACGTTCTCCTTGAGGCCGATCAGGGAGTCGGACTTGGCGTTGATCGCCGCGTCCGTCAGAACCCTGGTCGTCTCCTGGAAGGAAGCCGCGGACAGCCACGACTCCGTCGCCAGCGAGGCCTTGGTGATACCCATCAGCTGCGGACGACCGGAGGCGGGGTGACCGCTCTCCTGGACCACACGACGGTTCTCGGTCTCGAACTTCGAACGCTCGACGAGCTCGCCCGGCAGCAGTTCCGCGTCGCCGGACTCGATGATCGTCACGCGGCGGAGCATCTGCCGGATGATGATCTCGATGTGCTTGTCGTGGATCGACACGCCCTGCGAGTTGTAGACCTTCTGGACTTCGCCGACCAGGTGGACCTGGACCGCGCGCTGACCGAGGATCCGCAGCACGTCGTGCGGGTTGGTGGCACCCACGGTGAGCTTCTGGCCCACCTCGACGTGGTCGCCCTCGCCCACCAGCAGACGGGCGCGCTTGGAGATCGGGAAGGGGATCTCCTCGCTGCCGTCGTCCGGCGTGACCACGAGCTTCTTGGTCTTCTCGGTCTCCTCGATCCGGACCCGGCCTGCGGACTCCGAGATCGGGGCGACACCCTTCGGCGTACGGGCTTCGAAGAGCTCGACGACTCGGGGCAGACCCTGGGTGATGTCGTCACCGGCCACACCACCGGTGTGGAAGGTACGCATCGTCAGCTGGGTACCGGGCTCACCGATGGACTGGGCGGCGATGATGCCGACCGCCTCACCGATGTCGACCAGCTTGCCGGTGGCGAGCGAGCGTCCGTAGCAGAAGGCACAGGTGCCGACCGCGGACTCACAGGTCAGGACCGAGCGGGTCTTGACCTCCTCGACGCCGGCGCCCACCAGGGCGTCGATCAGGACGTCACCGAGGTCGACGTTGGCAGGCGCGATGACCTTGCCGTCGACGACGACGTCCTCGGCGAGCATGCGGGCGTACACCGAGGTCTCGACGTCGTCCGTCTTGCGGAGCACGCCGTCGGCACCCTTGACCGCGATCTTCAGCTTGAGGCCGCGGTCGGTGCCGCAGTCCTCCTCGCGAATGATCACGTCCTGCGAGACGTCCACCAGACGACGGGTCAGGTAACCCGAGTCGGCGGTACGCAGGGCGGTGTCCGCCAGCCCCTTACGGGCACCGTGCGTGGAGATGAAGTACTCCAGAACGGTGAGGCCCTCACGGAAGGACGCCTTGATGGGACGGGGAATCGTCTCGTTCTTGGCGTTGGACACCAGACCACGCATACCGGCGATCTGACGCATCTGCATCATGTTTCCTCGGGCACCCGAGTCAACCATCATGAAGATGGGGTTCGTCTTGGGGAAGTTCGCGTTCATCGCCTCGGCAACCTCGTTGGTCGCCTTGGTCCAGATCGCGATGAGCTCCTGCGTGCGCTCGTCCTTGGTGATCAGACCGCGCTCGTACTGCTTCTGGACCTTCTCGTCCTGGTCCTCGTAGCCCTTGACGATGGCCTTCTTGGCCTCGGGCACGACGATGTCGGAGACGGCCACGGTGACGCCGGAACGGGTCGCCCAGTGGAAGCCCGCCGCCTTCAGGTTGTCGAGCGTCGCCGCCACGATGACCTTCGGGTAGCGCTCGGCGAGGTCGTTGACGATCTCGGAGAGCTGCTTCTTGCCGACCGAGTAGTCGACGAACGGGTAGTCCTCGGGCAGCAGCTCGTTGAAGAGCGCGCGGCCCAGGCTCGTCCGCAGCCGGAAGGTGTCACCCGGCTGGTACTCGGGCTCGCCCTCCTCGGCGACCGGCGGCACCCAGCCACGCGGCGGGATGGTGCCCACCGGGAAGCGGATGTCGACGGACGACTGGAGCGCCAGCTCGCCGGCGTCGAACGCCATGATCGCCTCGGCCGTGGAGCCGAACGCGCGGCCCTCGCCCTTGGTGTCACGGAGCTCGCCGTCGGTGGTCAGGAAGAACAGACCCAGCACCATGTCCTGCGTAGGCATGGTGACGGGACGACCGTCGGCCGGCTTCAGGATGTTGTTCGAGGACAGCATCAGGATGCGGGCCTCGGCCTGCGCCTCCGCGGAGAGCGGCAGGTGCACGGCCATCTGGTCACCGTCGAAGTCCGCGTTGAACGCGGTGCAGACGAGCGGGTGGATCTGGATGGCCTTGCCCTCGACCAGCTGGGGCTCGAAGGCCTGGATGCCGAGGCGGTGCAGGGTCGGTGCACGGTTCAGCAGCACCGGGTGCTCGGCGATGACCTCTTCGAGGACGTCGTACACCACGGTGCGGCCGCGCTCGACCATGCGCTTGGCCGACTTGATGTTCTGCGCGTGGTTCAGGTCCACCAGGCGCTTCATCACGAACGGCTTGAAGAGCTCCAGCGCCATGGCCTTCGGCAGACCGCACTGGTGCAGCTTGAGCTGCGGGCCGACGACGATCACGGAACGCGCGGAGTAGTCCACACGCTTACCGAGAAGGTTCTGACGGAATCGACCCTGCTTGCCCTTCAGCATGTCGCTGAGGGACTTGAGCGGGCGGTTACCGGGACCGGTGACCGGGCGACCGCGGCGGCCGTTGTCGAACAGCGCGTCGACGGCCTCCTGCAGCATCCGCTTCTCGTTGTTCACGATGATCTCGGGGGCACCGAGGTCAAGGAGACGCTTGAGGCGGTTGTTGCGGTTGATCACACGGCGGTACAGGTCGTTCAGGTCGGAGGTCGCGAAGCGGCCACCGTCCAGCTGCACCATCGGACGCAGGTCCGGCGGGATGACCGGCACGCAGTCGAGCACCATGCCCTTGGGCTTGTTGCTGGTCTGCAGGAACGCGGAGACGACCTTGAGGCGCTTGAGCGCACGGGTCTTCTTCTGGCCCTTGCCGGTACGGATGATCTCGCGGAGGCGCTCGGCCTCCTCGTCGAGGTCGAACGACTCCAGGCGCTTCTGCAGGGCGGCAGCGCCCATGCAGCCGTCGAAGTACGTGCCGAAGCGGTCACGCAGCTCGCGGTAGAGCAGCTCGTCGCCCTCGAGGTCCTGGACCTTGAGGTTCTTGAAGCGGCTCCACACCTCGTCGAGGCGGTCGATCTCGCGCTGCGCACGGTCGCGCAGCTGCTTCATCTCACGCTCGGCACCTTCGCGCACCTTGCGGCGCACGTCGGCCTTGGCGCCCTCGGCCTCCAGCTCGCCGAGGTCGGTCTCGAGCTTCTTGGCACGGTTCTCGAGGTCCGAGTCGCGACGGTTCTCGACCTGCTGACGCTCGACGGAGACGTGAGCCTCCAGCGACGGGAGGTCGCGGGTGCGGCGCTCCTCGTCGACGAACGTGATCATGTACGCGGCGAAGTAGATGACCTTCTCGAGGTCCTTCGGCGCGAGGTCCAGCAGGTAGCCCAGGCGCGACGGGACGCCCTTGAAGTACCAGATGTGGGTGACGGGAGCGGCAAGCTCGATGTGGCCCATGCGCTCACGGCGCACCTTGGCGCGAGTGACCTCGACGCCACAGCGCTCACAGATGATGCCCTTGAAGCGGACACGCTTGTACTTGCCGCAGTAGCACTCCCAGTCCCGGGTCGGACCGAAGATCTTCTCGCAGAAGAGTCCGTCCTTTTCGGGCTTGAGCGTGCGGTAGTTGATGGTCTCCGGCTTCTTCACTTCGCCGTGGGACCAGGTCCGGATGTCGTCCGCGGTGGCAAGGCCGATCCGCAGCTCGTCGAAGAAGTTGACGTCGAGCACTTGTCGTCAATCCCTCTTTCGGGGGTTCGAGCCCCCTCGCTTCACGCGAGAAATCGGGGCACTTCAGCAATGGTCTGAACGGGTCCGGGGAGAGCCGGCCGGATCACTGGGATCCGGCCGGCCAACCCGTCAGACCTCTTCGACGCTGCTCGGCTCGCGCCGGGACAGGTCGATTCCGAGCTCCTCCGCCGCGCGGAAGACGTCCTCGTCCGTGTCGCGCATCTCGATGGACATGCCGTCCGAGGACAGCACCTCCACGTTGAGGCAGAGCGACTGCATTTCCTTGATGAGCACCTTGAAGGACTCGGGAATGCCGGGCTCGGGGATGTTCTCGCCCTTGACGATGGCCTCGTAGACCTTCACGCGGCCGGTCACGTCGTCGGACTTGATCGTCAGCAGCTCCTGGAGGGCGTAAGCGGCACCATAAGCTTCAAGGGCCCACACCTCCATTTCACCGAAGCGCTGTCCACCGAACTGAGCCTTACCACCCAGCGGCTGCTGGGTGATCATGGAGTACGGACCCGTCGAACGAGCGTGCAGCTTGTCGTCGACGAGGTGGTGGAGCTTGAGGATGTACATGTAGCCGACCGAGACCGGCTCCGGGAACGGCTCGCCGGAGCGGCCGTCGAACAGGTTGGCCTTGCCCGAGGGCTGGACCAGCCGGTCGCCGTCGCGGTTCGGGATCGTGGCCTGGAAGAGGCCGGTGATCTCGTCCTCGCGCGCACCGTCGAAGACGGGCGTGGCGACGTTGGTGCCGGGGGCGACCTGGTCGGCGCCGATGAGCTGCAGGCGCTTGGCCCACTCGTCACCGAGGCCGGAGACGTCCCAGCCGCGGCTGGCGAGCCAGCCGAGGTGGATCTCCAGGACCTGTCCCGGGTTCATTCGGGACGGGACACCCAGCGGGTTGAGGATGATGTCGACCGGGGTGCCGTCCTCCAGGAACGGCATGTCCTCGATCGGGAGGATCTTCGAGATGACGCCCTTGTTGCCGTGACGGCCGGCGAGCTTGTCACCATCGGTGATCTTGCGCTTCTGCGCGACGTAGACGCGGACCAGCTGGTTCACGCCCGGCGGCAGCTCGTCGCCCTCTTCGCGGTCGAAGACGCGGACGCCGATGATCTTGCCGATCTCGCCGTGCGGCACCTTCAGCGAGGTGTCGCGCACCTCGCGCGCCTTCTCACCGAAGATCGCGCGGAGCAGGCGCTCCTCGGGGGTCAGCTCGGTCTCGCCCTTGGGCGTGACCTTGCCGACGAGGATGTCACCGGCCGTGACCTCGGCACCGATCCGGATGATGCCGCGCTCGTCGAGGTCCGCGAGGACCTCTTCGGAGACGTTCGGGATGTCCCGGGTGATCTCCTCCGGACCGAGCTTGGTGTCACGGGCGTCGACCTCGTGCTCCTCGATGTGAATCGAGGAGAGGACGTCGTCCTGTACGAGGCGCTGCGACAGGATGATCGCGTCCTCGTAGTTGTGGCCTTCCCACGGCATGAACGCCACGAGCAGGTTCTTACCGAGGGCCATCTCACCGTTCTCGGTGGCCGGACCGTCGGCGAGTACCTGCTCGGCGACAACCCGGTCGCCTTCGGAGACGACGACCTTCTGGTTGACCGAGGTGCCCTGGTTGGAGCGCATGAACTTCGCGATGCGGTACGTGGTGTACGTGCCGTCATCGTTCGTCACGGTGATGTAGTCCGCGGAGACCTCCTGGACCACACCGTCCTTCTCGGCCTTCAGTACGTCACCGGCGTCGGTGGCGCAGCGGTACTCCATGCCGGTGCCGACGAGCGGCGCCTCCGACTTGATGAGCGGCACCGCCTGACGCATCATGTTCGCGCCCATGAGGGCACGGTTGGCGTCGTCGTGCTCCAGGAACGGGATCATCGCGGTGGCGACGGACACCATCTGGCGCGGCGAGACGTCCATGTAGTCGACTTCGGTGCCGGGCACGTAGTCGACCTCTCCGCCACGACGGCGGACCAGGACGCGGGGCTCGGTGAAGCGCAGCTCGTCGGAGAGCGTCGCGTTCGCCTGGGCGATGACGTAACGGTCTTCCTCGTCGGCCGTGACGTAGTCGACCTCGTCGGTGACCTGGCCGTCGACGACCTTGCGGTACGGCGTCTCGATGAAGCCGAACGCGTTGACGCGGCCGTACGAGGCGAGCGAACCGATCAGACCGATGTTCGGGCCTTCAGGGGTCTCGATCGGGCACATGCGTCCGTAGTGGGACGGGTGCACGTCACGGACCTCGAAGCCGGCCCGCTCACGGGACAGACCACCCGGGCCAAGAGCCGACAGGCGGCGCTTGTGGGTGAGACCCGACAGCGGGTTGTTCTGGTCCATGAACTGCGACAGCTGGCTGGTGCCGAAGAACTCCTTGATGGAGGCGACGACCGGCCGGATGTTGATCAGGGTCTGCGGCGTGATCGCCTCGACGTCCTGAGTCGTCATGCGCTCACGCACGACGCGCTCCATACGAGCCAGACCCGTGCGGACCTGGTTCTGGATGAGCTCGCCGACGTTACGCAGACGACGGTTGCCGAAGTGGTCGATGTCGTCGGTCTCGACGACGATCTCCCGGCCGGACTCGCCGGTCGTCTCGGTCTCACCGGCGTGCAGCTTCACCAGGTACTTGATGGTGGCGATGATGTCGTCGCTGGTGAGGACACCGGCGTCGAGCGGCTCATCCGCACCGAGCTTCTTGTTCACCTTGTAGCGGCCGACCTTCGCGAGGTCGTAGCGCTTCGGGTTGAAGTAGAGGTTCTCGAGCAGCGTCTGAGCGGCCTCGCGCGTCGGCGGCTCGCCCGGACGCAGCTTGCGGTAGATGTCGAGCAGCGCGTCGTCCTGGCCCTGGGTGTGGTCCTTCTCCAGGGTGGCGCGCATGGACTCGTACTCGCCGAACTCCTCGAGGATCTGCTCGGTGGTCCAACCGAGAGCCTTGAGGAGAACGGTCACGGACTGCTTGCGCTTGCGGTCGATGCGGACACCGACCATGTCGCGCTTGTCGATCTCCATCTCCAGCCAGGCACCCCGGGACGGGATGATCTTGGCGGAGAAGATGTCCTTGTCGGACGTCTTGTCGATCGACGAGTCGAAGTAGACACCCGGCGAGCGGACCAGCTGCGACACAACGACACGCTCGGTGCCGTTGATGACGAAGGTGCCCTTGTTGGTCATGAGCGGGAAATCGCCCATGAAGACCGTCTGGGACTTGATCTCGCCGGTCTCGTTGTTGGTGAACTCGGCCGTGACGAAGAGCGGGGCGGCGAACGTGAAGTCGCGCTCCTTGCACTCGTCGATCGAGTTCTTGGGGGGCTCGAAGCGGTGGTCGCGGAACGTAAGCGACATCGACCCGGAGAAGTCCTCGATCGGTGAGATCTCCTCGAAGATCTCCTCCAGGCCGGACTTGGTGGGGACGTCTTGTCCACTGTCCAGAGCAGCCTCGACGCGAGCCTTCCAGGCGGCATTACCGAGGAGCCAGTCAAAGCTCTCGGTCTGCAGCGCGAGGAGGTTCGGAACCTCGAGGGGCTCCTTGATCTTTGCAAAAGAGATGCGCAGCGGGGCGGTGCTGGCACCGTTGTTCGTATTCGCGGTCGAGGCGTTGCGCGAGGCGGCCAAGAGGGGGTCCTTCCGAGGGCTCGGACTCACTACGCGCGTACCGGTCCCAAACTGGACAGGTGGACAGATATCCCAGGTGAGGGAGGTTCGGTCCACGGTGCACAAGATGGGTATGCCCCTGGTGACGGGCAGGAGGCAGCTAACAGGCAGCGCAAAGGGTCAGTGTAGCCAAGCGGCACACTGATGTCCAGTCGGGGTTCTCAGAGACCCACGTTGCTCTCAACTGCTGTTCTCAACACCTATGTCTAGCCCTGCGCGGGGTGCGCTCTTCTTTACTGCCCTCTTCGCCATCGATCCATGCCTCGGATTCGGATCGATGTGACGACGCGCCTTGAGAATTGCGCGCCTCGTGCGGTTCGTCAAGGCCTCCCAGCCGGGACGGGGTCCGAGACCCGCGTCCGCCGTACCTTCGCGCCGCCCGTGCCCCCCACGAGAGGCGCACGGCGAAGATCACCATACTCGTCAACGCGGGAAGAGCAAGGCACCGACCGCGGGTACGCCGAAAGGCGATCACCCGTACGGGTGATCGCCTTTCGCGATGTGACGTCCGTGCCTTGCGGCACGGGGGTCCAGACGAGTCAGAAGACTCGCAGGGTCACTTGACCTCGACGGACGCGCCGGCGGCCTTGAGGGACTCGGCAGCCTTCTCGGCGGCCTCCTTGGCGACCTTCTCGACGACGGGCTTCGGGGCGCCGTCGACGAGGTCCTTGGCCTCCTTCAGGCCGAGGGAGGTCAGCTCACGCACGACCTTGATGACCTGGATCTTCTTGTCACCGGCGGCGGTGAGGATGACGTCGAACTCATCCTGCTCGGCCTCGGCCTCGGCAGCGGGGCCACCGGCGGCGGGGCCGGCAACGGCGACGGCCGCGGCGGCGGTGACGTCGAACTTCTCCTCGAACGCCTTGACGAACTCGGAGAGCTCGATGAGGGTGAGCTCCTCGAACTGGGCGAGCAGGTCTTCCTGGCTGAGCTTCGCCATGATGGGCGATCCTTCCACTAATTCGGCTGGTGCCGGGTGTATATGAAGGCGGGCGTACGTTCGGCCCGCTGCGACCGTCGCCCTAGCGGGCGGCGATCAATGCGCGAGCCGAATTACTCGGCACCGCCCTGCTCGGCCTTCTTGGCACGAAGCGCCTCCGCGGTGCGGACGAACTTCGACGGCAGAGCCTGGAAGAGCTGTGCAGCCTGAGTCTGCTTGCCCTTCATGGCGCCGGCCAGCTTGGCGAGCAGAACCTCGCGGGACTCGAGGTCCGCGAGCTTCTTGATCTCATCGGCGGACAGCGCCTTACCGTCAAGGACACCGCCCTTGATGATGAGGTTGGGGTTGTCCTTGGCGAAGTCACGAAGACCCTTCGCCGACTCCACCGGGTCACCGGTGACGAAGGCAACCGCCGTCGGACCTGCGAACAGGTCGTCCAGCGTGTCGATCCCGGCCTCGTTGGCCGCAATCTTGGTCAGCGTGTTCTTCACCACGGCGTACTGGGCGTTCTCACCGAGCGAACGGCGCAGCTGCTTGAGCTGTGCCACGGTGAGACCCCGGTACTCGGTCAGCACGGCGGCGTTCGAGCTGCGGAACTGGTCCGCGAGCTCGGCTACCGCTGCAGCCTTGTCGGGCCTTGCCATGAGCGTCGGCCTCCTTCCGGGTGATGAGGACCGCTCAAAAGGCCCCGGAAAGACGAAACGCCCCGGCGCAGGCGCCAGGGCGAAGCTCGACCGTACGAAGTCCGGGAGCTTTTCCACAGTCACCTGCGCAGGTCGTCCGTACTCAACGGATCCTTCGGTTGCCGTCCCCCTTGCGGGTTCGGAGCAACGACCAGCGGTCTTTGGCTTCTGCAGAAGAGTACGCGACCGAGGTCGCGCCGAGCAAATCCGTCCCGGTTCGGGTGGTCCGAGAGGTTTGGAGGGCCCTTCTAGGAGGCACCCCCGGCGGTCGCGCCCTGCTGCTGCTGGAGCAGCTCCTTGAACCCGATGGTCTCTCCGGCCGGCGGCTGCTCGACCGTGACCTCGGTCCCGTAGTCGCTGTAGAACACCGTCGAGTTGAGTTCGCCGGTCTTCATCTGCCCGCGCTCGGTCTTCTTCACCAGGAGGTCGTTCCCGTCGACCCAGATGTCGACCTTCTCCGTGGTGATCCCGGCGTCGTTGAGCTGCTTCTTGAGAGCGGTCAGCTGAGCGGCGTCCAGCTTCGAGGTCTTGGCGGTCAGCTCGGCGACATCGACCGTGCCGGAGTAGTGCGTGGTGGCGACACCGCGGACCTGCTCCTTGCCGACCTCCTTCACGTCGCCGGAGGCCAGCAGCGACTTCACTCCCTGGTCGGGAGTGGTGTTCTGCATCTGGTCCTTCATCGCCGCCCCGGAGGCGCCCCCGAGCTCGGCGAGGTCGTCGTAGGAGTAGCTGATCCAGCGCTTGCCACCGGTCTGCTGGGCCAGGGCAGCGCCCATGTCCGCCGCGTAGCCGTCCTTGAAGTAGCGGGCCTGCATCGTGCCGGTGCCGCCGGCCTTCTTCATGGTGTCGGCCATGGCGCCGCCGGTGTAGGTGATCTCCATGTTGCCGGTGACGCCGTCGCTCCAGTCGAGCGCACCGGACTGCTTCATGGACATGGCAGTGCCCATGACCGTGGTGCCCTCGACCTTCGCCGAGTGCGCCGCACCGGTCTTCTTCTGCACGTCGAGCAGGGCGGCGATCGCGTCGACCTTCACGACGCCGCCGCCCTTGCCCGCCTCCTTGCCCTCGGTCGTGCCGCCGTCGTCCGATCCGCCGCAGGCCGCGACCGACGTCAGCGCCGCTGCCACAGCCACGGCCAGGCCCACACGCCGTACGGTACTGGTCCTCATGTCCGCTTCCACCCCTCGTTCGGCTCTCAGTGCCCCGCACGCTAGCGCACGGCACCGACAAGCCACTGCTACGTACATACGAGGACGGGCCCCGCACCTCGAAAGGTTGCGGGGCCCGTCAATGTCACACGTGACACGGCGGTCGTACGAGCGCGGAGGCTCAGACGGAGGCCGGGTCCTCCTCGACGAGGAGGTTACGGGTGCGGTTGGAGTCCAGCGGGATGCCGGGGCCCATCGTGGTGGCCAGGGTGGCCTTCTTGATGTAGCGGCCCTTGGCGGCGGACGGCTTCAGACGGAGGATCTCGTCCAGCGCCGCTGCGTAGTTCTCCACCAGCTTGGTCTCGTCGAACGAGGTCTTGCCGATGATGAAGTGCAGGTTCGAGTGCTTGTCGACGCGGAACTCGATCTTGCCGCCCTTGATGTCGTTGACAGCCTTCACGACATCGGGGGTGACGGTGCCGGTCTTCGGGTTCGGCATCAGACCACGCGGACCGAGCACGCGGCCGAGGCGGCCGACCTTGCCCATGAGGTCCGGGGTCGCGACGACGGCGTCGAAGTCCAGACGGCCCTTCGCCACCTCGTCGATGAGCTCGTCGGCGCCGACGATGTCGGCGCCCGCGGCTTCCGCGGCCGCAGCACGGTCACCGGTCGCGAAGACCAGGACCCGGGCGGTCTTGCCGGTGCCGTGCGGGAGGTTCACGGTGCCACGGACCATCTGGTCGGCCTTGCGAGGGTCAACACCCAGGGCAAACGCGACCTCGACGGTGCTGTCGAACTTCGTGGAGGCGGTGTCCTTGGCGATACGGACGGCCTCGAGCGGGGCGTAGTTGCGCGCCCGGTCGATCTTGGCGTCCGCAGCGCGGAGGTTCTTGCTGCGCTTCACTTCTACTCCTGTGGTTTCAGAGTGTGGAGTCGTGGTGCGGACCAGCGCTTGGTCCTACCACTGAGGGGGTGGGGCTGAATCAGCCTTCGACCGTGATGCCCATGGAACGGGCGGTGCCGGCGATGATCTTCGACGCGGCGTCGAGGTCATTGGCGTTCAGGTCGGGGAGCTTCGTCGTGGCGATCTCGCGGACCTGGGCGGCCGTCAGCTTGGCAACCTTGGTCTTGTGCGGCTCGCCGGAGCCCTTGTCCACACCCGCGGCCTTGAGGATCAGCTTGGCGGCCGGCGGAGTCTTGGTGATGAAGGTGAAGGAGCGGTCGTCGTAGACCGTGATCTCCACCGGCACGACCATGCCACGCTGCGACTCGGTCGCGGCGTTGTAGGCCTTGCAGAACTCCATGATGTTGACGCCGTGCTGGCCCAGTGCGGGGCCGACCGGCGGTGCCGGGTTGGCCGCACCGGCGTTGATCTGGAGCTTGATAAGCCCCGTGACCTTCTTCTTCTTGGGAGGCATGTGCTCTCTCCGGGTCCTAGTGAGAGTTTTCGCCGTCATCCGGTCATCCGGATGCAGGCATACCGCACAACGATAACGGGTATAGCTGCGCGACCAAAAACCGAGCAGGTCAGACAGGCTTTGACAGCCGGTCTGACCTGCTCGGTAGGCATGTGTCCAGAAGCTGGCGGGAAGCGCTAGTTCTTCTGGATCTGGTCGAAGCTGAGCTCGACCGGGGTCTCGCGGCCGAAGATCTCGACGAGACCCTTGACCTTCTTCGAGTCGGCGTTGATCTCGTTGATCGTCGCCTGCAGGGTCGCGAACGGACCGTCGGTGACCGTGACCGAGTCGCCCACCTCGAAGTCCAGCACCTGGACCTCGACCTTGCGGGACGGAGCCGGCTTGCCCTCGGCCTCGGCTGCCTCGCGGGCCGCCTTCTCCTCGGCCTCGGGAGCGAGCATCTTGACGATCTCGTCCAGGGTCAGCGGGTACGGGTCGTAGGCGTTGCCCACGAAGCCGGTGACGCCGGGAGTGTTGCGGACGACGCCCCAGGACTCGTTCGTCAGGTCCATGCGCACCAGGACGTATCCCGGGAGCTTGTTCTGCCGGACGTTCTTGCGCTCGCCGTTCTTGATCTGGACGATTTCCTCCTCAGGCACCTCGGCCTGATAGACGAACTCCTCCACGTTCAGCGAGACGGCGCGCTGCTCCAGGTTGGCCTTCACACGCTTCTCGTAACCGGCGTACGTGTGAATGACGTACCACTCGCCCGGGAGGGTGCGGAGCTCCTCGCGCAGGGCGGTGACGGCGTCGACGGGCTCGGCCGGCTCGGCCTCTTCCTCGTCGGACTCGTCCGTGGCTTCGTCGGCGTCCTCGTCCGCGGCTTCCTCGTCGGAGGCCTCGTCCTCGTCGCTCTCGTCCTCGTCGTCAGCGGACTCGGCCTCGGCGGCCTCGTCGGCGGACTCGGTGTGCACTGCGGCCTGCTCGGCGGGCTCGCCCGCGGCGGCGTCGGCAGCTTCAGCCTGGTCCGGCTCCACAGCGTCCGCCGCCTCGACGATGTCGAGCTCGTCCTCGGCGGACTCGAAGGCGCCCGCCGTCGGCTCGACGGCGTCGTTCAGGTTCGGGTCAGACACGGTGGCTGCTTCTTCCTGGATACAAATGGGTGGAACATGCGAAAGGGGCGCCCATGAGGCGCCCTCCGCGGGATCAGCCGAAGACGTACTTGATGACCCGCTGGAAACCGAAGTCAATCACGGTAACAAGACCAATCATGACGACTACGAACACAATCACCACGGAGGTGTATGTCGTCAGCTGGTTGCGAGTCGGCCAGACAACCTTGCGGAGCTCGGCGACGATCTGGCGGTAGAAGAGCGCGAGACGGCCCAGAGGGCCCTTCTTGCCGCGCTTGCCGCCCTTCCGGGTCTTCTTCTTCGACTCGGGGACTTCATCCTCGGCATCAGGCATGTCGATGGAGCCCACGGCGTCCGTCACGCTTCTCACCTGATTCCGGGTCATGGCCGTGCCGCGCCCGGTGAAGCCGCACGGCAGTGCATTGAAGTACGTACATGCGCACACATCCCGGCGAAGGAGTGTGTAGCAGGGCCGGAGGGACTTGAACCCCCAACCGCTGGTTTTGGAGACCAGTGCTCTACCAATTGAGCTACGACCCTTTGTGGTTTCCACCAACCTACCGCATGTCCCCGGGTGCCCCAGGTACAGGAACGGTGCGGCTGGTGAAGGCCAACGACAGGTGAGTGTACGTGCTCAGCGGCCCGGCGTCGAACAGATAGCTCCCGACCGTTCCTGTCCGATGCTGTCCTGTTGTCTGTCCGCATGCTGTCCGACTGCTGTCCGGTCCCTGAAACCCCTGTGCCGACGGGGAATACGGTCTGGGAGCATGGGGGGCATGAGCGCTGCTACTTCTCCCTCCGAGCGCCGGGTCTCCGCCCGCATCGGTGCCATCTCCGAGTCCGCCACCCTCGCCGTCGACGCCAAGGCCAAGGCCCTCAAGGCCGCCGGCCGTCCGGTGATCGGCTTCGGTGCGGGCGAGCCCGACTTCCCGACCCCCGGCTACATCGTCGAGGCCGCGGTCGAGGCCTGCCGCAACCCGAAGTACCACCGCTACACCCCGGCAGGCGGGCTCCCCGAGCTCAAGGCCGCCATTGCAGAGAAGACGCTGCGCGACTCCGGCTACCAGGTCGACGTCTCCCAGATCCTGGTGACCAACGGCGGCAAGCAGGCCATCTACGAGGCCTTCGCCGCGATCCTCGACCCGGGCGACGAGGTCATCGTCCCGGCGCCCTACTGGACCACCTACCCCGAGTCGATCCGCCTCGCCGGCGGTGTCCCGGTGGAGGTCGTCGCCGACGAGACCACCGGTTACCGGGTCTCCGTCGAGCAGCTGGAGGCGGCGCGCACGGAGCGTACGAAGGTCGTCCTGTTCGTCTCCCCCTCGAACCCCACCGGTGCGGTCTACAGCGAGGCGGACGCGGAGGCGATCGGCAAGTGGGCCGTCGAGCACGGCCTGTGGGTGCTGACCGACGAGATCTACGAGCACCTGGTCTACGGCGACGCGAAGTTCACCTCGCTGCCGGCGATCGTGCCCGAGCTGCGCGACAAGTGCATCGTGGTCAACGGCGTCGCCAAGACGTACGCGATGACCGGCTGGCGCGTGGGGTGGATCGTGGGCCCCAAGGACGTGGTGAAGGCCGCGACCAACCTGCAGTCGCACGCCACCTCCAACGTCTCCAACGTCGCCCAGGTCGCCGCGCTGGCAGCCGTCTCCGGGAACCTGGACGCGGTCGCCGAGATGCGTACCGCCTTCGACCGGCGCCGGCAGACCATCGTGCGGATGCTCAACGAGATCGACGGCGTGCTGTGCCCGGTGCCCGAGGGCGCGTTCTACGCGTACCCCTCGGTGAAGGCGCTGCTCGGCAAGGAGATCCGCGGCAAGCGCCCGGCCACGTCGGTCGAGCTGGCGGCGCTGATCCTGGACGAGGCCGAGGTCGCGGTCGTTCCGGGCGAGGCCTTCGGTACGCCGGGTTACCTGCGGCTCTCGTACGCGCTGGGTGACGACGACCTCGTCGAGGGTGTCTCACGGCTCCAGAAGCTGCTGGGCGAGGCCAAGGACTAGTACCTCCCGGTTTCAGTGGCGACCCCCGGCTACGGCCGGGGGTCGCCTTCTTGTTCGCTTGTTCGTTCGAGCGACAACTCGATGGGGAAACCGGCTACCGCGACACCCCGTCCGTGCGGCAGGATCTTGGAATGGAGCGTGATGTACGGCTGTTGCCCAAGGCCCACCTGCACTTGCATTTCACCGGGTCGATGCGGCCCACGACACTGCTCGAACTCGCCGAGAAATACGGCGTACGGCTGCCCGAGGCCCTGACCGGCGGCGAGCCCCCCAGCCTGCGGGCGACGGACGAACGCGGCTGGTTCCGTTTCCAGCGGCTCTACGACATCGCCCGGTCCTGTCTGCGGTCGCCCGAGGACATTCAGCGGCTGGTGCGCGAGGCCGCCCAGGAGGATGTGGCGGACGGCTCCGGGTGGCTGGAGATCCAGGTCGACCCCACCTCGTACGCACCCCTGCTCGGCGGGCTCATTCCGGCGATCGAGATCATCCTGGACGCGGTGGACAGCGCGTCGCGCGAGACCGGGCTGCCGATCCGGGTGGTGATCGCGGCCAACCGGATGAAGCATCCGCTGGACGCCAGGACGCTGGCACGGCTCGCCGTGCGGTACGCGGACCGGGGCGTCGTCGGGTTCGGCCTCTCCAACGACGAGCGGCGCGGCATGGCCCGTGACTTCGACCGGGCCTTCGCCATCGCCAGGGAGGGCGGCCTGCTGGCGGCCCCGCACGGCGGTGAGCTGTCGGGCCCGTCCAGCGTCCGCGACTGCCTGGACGACCTCGACGCATCCCGGGTCGGGCACGGCGTGCGGGCCGCCGAGGACCCGCGACTGCTGCGCAGGCTGGCGGAGCGCGGTGTGACCTGCGAGGTGTGCCCGGCGTCGAACGTGGCGCTCGGCGTCTACGAGAAACCGTCCGACGTACCCCTGCGCACTCTGTTCGACGCGGGCGTGCCGATGGCGCTCGGCGCGGACGACCCGCTGCTCTTCGGCTCCCGGCTGGCCGCGCAGTACGACCTCGTGCGGCGCCATCACGCGTTCACCGACGAGGAGCTGGCGGAGCTGGCACGTCAGTCGGTACGGGGGTCGGCGGCGCCCGACGCGGTGCGGGCGGAACTCCTGGCAGGCGTCGACGACTGGCTGGCCAAGCCGGTGGGCTGATCCCCCCGGTGCGGCCCGAGAGCCGCCCGCCAGGAATTACGGAACAGCCCTCACCCCGTGAGCCCGTTCAGCAGTATCCGGGCGATCGAGGCGGCGAAGTCGTCGAGCGACTGGGGAGGCCCGCCGGTCTCCGTGGCGTCGTAGGCGAAGGCCCGCTGGGCGCAGGCCCCCAGCAGCAGAGAGGCGGCGGCGTACGTGTCGGCGTCGGCGCGTACCCGGCCTGCGGACTGTTCGGCGCGCAGATACGCGTCGACTCCGCGGATGGGCACGTGGGGGCCGGTTCCCAGTTCGCGCATCGCCGCGTTGTGGCGCTCCTTGAGCCGCGGCTCGGCATACAGGGACGCGGCGATCGGAAAGCTCTGCTCGTAGAAGAGGGCGGCCTCGCGGGCGATCTCGGTGAGGTTCTGCTCGACCGTCCGCTCCCCCTCCCCCGGGTCGGCGATCAACTGCTTCAGGATTCCGCCGACCCTGGGCAGCCGTTCCTTCAGCACCACCACGAAGAGCTCCTCCTTGCTCGGGAAGTGCTTGTAGAGCGCGGCCTCCGAGCAGCCGGCGGCCCTGGCGATCTCCTTGGTGGTGGCCCGGGCCAGTCCGATGGTGAGCATCAGCTGATGGGCGGCGTCGATGATGCGGGCGCGGGCCGGCTTCTGCTCCATGTGCACTCCGGTGAAGCTTGACGGGTGGGTGAGTATCCGCTCACTCTAGAGGTGAGTGAATACTCACCCACCCTGAGGAGGGTCCGCGATGAAGCTCACGGTGTTCGGCGCGACAGGCGGTATCGGACAGGAGATCGTCCGCCAGGCGGTGACGGCGGGGCACGAGGTGACGGCGGTGGTCCGCGATCCTGCGCGGCTGCCGGTGCCGCTCTCCGATGTCACGGTCCACACGGCGGCCCGCGTGGAGGACCCGGAGGCGCTGCGCGAGGCGGTCGCGGGGCGCGACGCGGTGCTCTCCGCCCTGGGCGCACGTGGCCGCAAGGCCGACGGGATCGCCGAACGGCTGACCCGCAGCGTCCTGACGGCCATGGAGGCGGAGGGGACACGGCGACTACTGGTGGTGAGCGCGGCCCCGGTCGCCCCGGAGCCCGCGGACGACCCGCTGCTCGACCGCCTGATGCTCGCGGCGATCGGCAAGATCCTCAAGGAGGTCTACGCGGACCTCACCGCCATGGAGGCCGCGCTGGCGTCCTCCGCCACGGACTGGACGTCGGTGCGTCCGCCGAAGCTCACGAACGGGCCTTTGACGGGCGTCTACCGGACGGTCGTCGGCAGCAATCCGCGCAGCGGCAGGTCCATCTCCCGGGCCGACGTGGCGCACGCGATGCTGGCGCTGACCGAAGACCCCGCGACGGTGAAGCAGGGGGTGGGCGTGGCGTACTGAGGAGCGGGCTCCGTCAAAGAGTCACGCCGACCGTCACCGGTTCGTTGACGAGGGTGACGCCGAAGGTCTCGTGGACCCCGGCGACGACCTCGCGCGCCAGGGCCAGCAGGTCCTCGGTGCTCGCCGTGCCCCGGTTGGTGAGGGCGAGGGTGTGCTTGGTGGAGATCCGGGCCGGGCCGGAGCCGTACCCCTTGGTGAAGCCGGCACGGTCGATGAGCCAGGCGGCCGAGGTCTTGGTGCGTCCCTCGCCCGCGGGGAAGGCGGGGGGCTTCACGTCCGGTCCCAGGCGCTGCGCCACGCGGGCGAGGAAGGCCTCGAACTGTGCCGGGTCCAGGATCGGGTTGGTGAAGAAGGATCCGGCCGACCACGTGTCGTGGTCCTCGGGGTCGAGCACCATGCCCTTGCCGGCGCGGAGCCTGAGCACGGTTTCGCGGGCGGCCGCGGCGGGAACGCGCTCCCCTTCCTCGACGCCCATGGCGCGAGCCGTTTCGGGGTACTTGAGGGGCGCGGACAGGCCACCCGCCTCTTCCAGCCCGAAGCGGACACGCAGCACCACGAACCGGTCGGGTTCGGCCTTGAAACGACTGTGCCGGTAGGCGAAGGCGCACTCGGAGTTCGGAATGGTGACGGTTTCCCGGGTGTGCCGGTCGTAGGCGACGACCTCCGTGATGGTGGACGACACCTCCTGCCCGTACGCCCCGACGTTCTGGATCGGCGTCGCCCCGGCCGAGCCGGGGATGCCGGCCAGACATTCGAGGCCGGCCAGTCCGGCCTCCACGCTGCGGGTGACGGAGTCCGTCCAGATCTCGCCCGCGGCCAGTTCGAGCGTCGCCCCGTCCAGCACGAAACCCTTGGTCGCGATGCGCAGGGCGGTGCCTTCGAAGCCCTTGTCGCCGATGACCAGATTGCTGCCGCCGCCGATGACCAGGAGCGGGGTGCCGCTGTCGTCGGCCTCGCGCACGGCCTCGACCACTTCGGCGTCGGTCGTCGCGGTGAGGAGGCGGGTGGCGGGGCCTCCGAGCCGGAAGGTGGTCAGGGGGGCGAGGGGCGCGTCGTGGAGTTCCTGCACGGGGACAAGAGTACGGTCCGCTCCCCCGCCGTCGGGGCGGGGCCGCGGACCGTACCGGCGTGACAACGCCTCAGGCGGGGACAGGGACCCGGTCCTCGGGCTGGTCGGGCGCCTGCACCGGGATACGGCGGTGGCGCGGGATCAGCAGGGCGGCCAGCGCGGCGAGCGCCACCACTCCGGCGCCGATCCAGACCGCGGGGACGGTCCCGTCGGTGAACGACTCCGCCGAGTCGTAGCCCCCCTGCGAGGAGAAGACCGTGGCGAGCACGGCGACCCCGAGGGCGCCGCCGACCTCGCGCAGCGCGTTGTTGGCGCCGGAGGCGATGCCCTGTTCGCCGGGGCGGACGCTGGACATCACCAGGCTGGCCGCGGGTGCGAAGTACAGGGCCATCCCGACGCCGCTGACGATCAGTGCGGGCAGTTGCGATGCGTAGGAGGCGTCGGGGGCGAGGGCCATGGCGAACAGGGCGAGTCCGACGGCCTGGAGGGCGAGCCCGGTCACGACCACCGGACGGCCGCCGAGGCGGTCGGCGAGTATCCCGGCGACGGGCGCCACCAGCATCGGCATCCCGGTCCAGGGCAGCATCCGCAGACCGGCCTCGGTGGGCGAGTAGCCCAGGACTCCCTGGAAGTACTGGCTGAGCAGGAAGATCGAACCGAACATGCCGAGGAACATCAGCAGGCTCGCCATGTTGATCCCGAAGAACGCCCGGTCCTTGAAGAGACGCATGGGCAGCATCGGGTTCTTCGCGCGGAAGCCGTGGTGGATGAACCCGCCGAGGAGCGCGGTACCGGCGATCAGGGCGGTCAGGACGGTGGGGCTGGTCCAGCCGTCGGCGTTGGCGTTCACCAGGCCGTAGACGATCCCGAAGAGCCCGCCGCTGACCAGGAGGGTGCCGGGGACGTCGAGCCGGGAGTCCGGGGCGTGGGACTCGGCCAGGCGCAGCCGGGCGAGCGGCAGCAGGAGCAGGCCGATCGGAACGTTCAGCCAGAAGATCCACTGCCAGGAGAGGTGTTCGGTGAGGCTGCCGCCGATCAGCGGGCCGCTGGCCACCGCGAGTCCGGTGACGGCCCCGAAAATGCCCAGCGCGGCGCCGCGGCGGGCAGCCGGCACGGCGGCCGTGAGCAGGGTGAGGGTCAGCGGCATCATGATCGCGGCGCCCACGCCCTGGACCGCGCGGAAGGCGATGAGCTCGTTGATTCCGGGCGAGAGGGCGGCTGCGGCGGAGGCGCCGGTGAAGACGGCGAGTCCGATGGTGAAGAGCCGCCGGCGGCCGAACCGGTCACCGAGGGAGGCACCGAACATCAGCAGCACGGCGAAGGTGAGGGTGTACGCGTTCACCGTCCACACGAGCTCCTCCGGTTCGCCGCCGAGGCTCTCGCGGATGGACGGCAGGGCGGTGGTGACGACGAGGTTGTCGAGGGCCGCCATGAAGCCGGCCACGCTGGTGATGACAAGGGCCCAGACCGCTCCCGAGCGGCCTTTCGTGTGCTGGTCCACTGCTCCCCCTGAGGGTTAGTTATTGATGACTAACTTTCATGGACAGAAAACCGGGCCGAACCCGGGGTGGCACTGTTCAGGCAAACGGCCCGTTCGGACAGACAGCCGGTTCGGATGGGCGGCCCGTCCGGACGGACAGAGTGTTCACGCAGGCGGCCTGGCCGAGTCGTAGAACCTGGACCAGATCCGGTGATCAGCCGGATAGCCGAGCGAGGTCAGGGTGTTGACGAGCATTCCGTAGGCGAGAAACGTGGTCGCCTGGTCGGGATCGGCTCCGAGCGCGAGGGCGATGTCGTCGAACATCTGCAACCAGCCGGCCCGCAGCGACTCGCCGAACTCGTGATCCCCGGCCGCCTCCGCCGCCGCGACGGCCGCGTACATCTGCATCTGCATCAGCAGCCGGTCGGGGTCGTGGACGATCAGACGCTGATAGGCCGCGGCCATGGCGTGCAGCGCCTCGGCACCATCGAGCCCCTCGGACGCCTCCGCGAAGACCTGGCGGGTGTCCATCAGGCACCGCTCGGCGGCGGCCAGGAACATGGCCTGCTTATTGGAGAAGAGACGGAAGAGATACGGCTGCGAGACGCCCACCCGCCTGGCGATCGACTCGGTGGACGTGGCGTTGTACCCGCCGCGGGCGAACTCGGTGATCGCCGCACGGATGACGCTCTCGCGCCGCTCGTCTGCACTCATCCTTGCCATGCGAGCTAAGTTAGTAGTCAATCACTAACTTAGTCAACCGGGGGGCGCCCGCCCCACAGGTAAGGGGCACGGCCCCATGGACCATGCCCCTTACGTCATCCAGCTCTTCGCGGCGTCAGCCGAGCTGCACCACGGCGCGGGACATGCCCAGCACCTTCTTGCCGTCGCTCATCGCCGTCAGGTCCACCCTGACCCGCTTGTCGTCCAGCAGCGCGGCCACCTTGCCGCTGACCTCGATCAGCGCACCCTTGTCGTCGTTGGGCACGACGACCGGCTTCGTGAAACGCACCCCGTACTCGACGACCGAACCCGGATCGCCCGCCCAGTCCGTGACCACGCGGATCGCCTCGGCCATGGTGAACATGCCGTGGGCGATCACGTCGTCCAGCCCGACCTCGCGGGCGAACTTCTCGTTCCAGTGGATCGGATTGAAGTCTCCCGAGGCGCCCGCGTACTGCACCAGTGCCGCCCGGGTGACCGGGAAGGACTGCGGCGGCAGCTCCGTACCGACCTCGACCGAGTCGTAACTCACCTTCGCCGTCATCACGCCTCCTCGGCGGCGCGCGCCACCAGCTTCGTCCACGCCGTCACGACGTGCTCACCGGACTCGTCGTGGACCTCGCCACGAATGTCCAGGATGTCGTTGCCCGCCATGGACTTGACCGCCTCGATGGTCGAGGTGACCGTCAGCCGGTCCCCCGCCCGCACCGGACGCACGTAGACGAACTTCTGGTCACCGTGCACCACCCGGCTGTAGTCCAGGCCCAGCTGAGGGTCCTGCACGACCTGACCGGCGGCCTTGAAGGTGATCGAGAACACGAACGTCGGCGGTGCGATCACATCGCTGTGACCGAGCGCCCTGGCCGCCTCGGGGTCGACGTACGCGGGATTGGCGTCGCCCACCGCCTCGGCGAACTCGCGGATCTTCTCCCGGCCGACCTCGTACGGCGGGGTGGGCGGATACGTCCGTCCCACGAAGGACTGGTCGAGCGCCATGAGCTCGCAACCTCCTGATGAAAGACGAAGGGGCCGGAAAACCGCCCCGTACAACGACACGAGGCCGCCCCCAATGGGGACGGCCTCGTGTACGAGCCTGATTCAGCGCGTTTCGCGGTGCGCAGTGTGCGAGTTGCAGCGCGGGCAATGCTTCTTCATCTCAAGACGGTCCGGGTTGTTACGCCGGTTCTTCTTGGTGATGTAGTTCCGCTCCTTGCACTCCACGCAGGCCAGCGTGATCTTCGGGCGGACGTCGGTGGCAGCCACGTGAGTGCTCCTTGGACGGACGGTGGACGGATGAACGCAAAAAAAAGAGTAGCCGATCGGAGGACCGACCCCACAATCGGCTACTGTTAGTAGCGGTGACCGGACTTGAACCGGTGACACAGCGATTATGAGCCGCTTGCTCTACCGACTGAGCTACACCGCTTTGATGACTGAGTCCCCCCGCCGAAGCGGGGTTTCCCCTTCACCAGAGCCCCAATGCGGAATCGAACCGCAGACCTTCTCCTTACCATGGAGACGCTCTACCGACTGAGCTATTGGGGCGAGCGATGAAGACATTACACGGTTGGTCGCCGATCGCCCAAATCCGTTTCGAAGCCCCATCCCGAGCCCTCGATCAGCACCCCTCCGAGCCCTTGATCAGCACCGCTCCAGGACCCTGATCGACACCCCTCCGAGTGCCTTGATCAGCCACTCGTCCACCACTGGCCCCGTCCGCAAGCGGAGCCCCCGTGCATCACAGGACCGCGCCGGTACGACTATTTCGCTCCTCCTCGAACCTGACCGGGCACCCCCCTAAGGGCTGTCCCGTAATCCCTGGCGGGCGCGCGACGACAGCTACGGCACCTCGCCGCGTTGTCGGAACGTCCGAATACATCCGGGATGCGGACGCTCCTCCGCCTTGCGATGCACCGCATCCGACGCCGCGCGCTGATCCACCACGGATTACGGGACAGCCCTTAGGCTCGACTCACTCTGTGTGATCTTGTCCCCCTTCCAGGAGCCGCGATGCCCGACAGTCAGCCGCGGCCGCCGGACGACCACGCGGCCGATGCCACCCGCAGCCGGGAGAGCTCCGCGCTGACACTCTGCGGCGCCCGTCTCACCGACGGCCGCATCGTGGACGTACGGCTCGACGGCAGCCGCATCGAGGCCGTCGGCACCGCCGGCAGCCTCGTCGCGCCCGGCGCGCGGGTGGACCTGCGCGGCCATCTGCTGCTCCCCGCCCCCGCCGAACCGCACGCCCACAGCGACACCGCGCTCACCGCCGACGGCGCCGGACCCGACGCTCCCGGACCACCCTCACAGCACCCCGACGACGTCCAGCGACGGGCCACCGAGGCCGCGTTGCTGCAGCTCGGCCACGGCGCGACCGCCCTGCGCTCGCACGTACGGATCGGCGACATACGGGGCCTCGGCGCCCTCGAAGCCGTTCTGCAGGCCCGCCGCTCGCTGCGCGGGCTCGCCGATCTGACCGCCGTCGCCGTCCCCCGGCTGCTCACCGGCGTCGCGGGCGCCGGCAATCTGGCGATGCTCCGCGACGCGCTCAAAATGGGGGCCGGAACAGTCGGCGGCTGCCCCGACCTGGATCCGGACCCGACGGGGTACGCGGAGGCCGTCCTGGAGGTCGCCGCCGAGCACGGCTGCCCCGTCGACCTGCACACGGACAGTGACGATCCCGCCAGGCTGGCCCGGTTCGCGGCGATGGCCGGCGGAATGCGGCAAGGGGTCTCCCTGGGGCCCTGCGCCGGCCTCTCCCGGCTTCCCGCGGAGGCCGCCGCCCGCGCCGCCGACCAGCTCGCCGCAGCCGGTGTGACGGTGATCTGCCTCCCCCAGGGCGGCTGCTCCGGGGCAGAGCGCCGGGGCACGGCTCCGGTACGGCTGCTGCGCGCGGCCGGGGTGCGGGTCGCAGCGGGCAGCGGAGCGCTGCGCGACCTCACCAACCCGGTGGGACGCGGCGACCCGCTGGAGGCCGCCTTCCTGCTGGCCTCGCAGAGCGGGCTCCGGGCCGAGCAGGCCTACGAGGCGGTCTCCGCGGAGGCCAGACGCGCCATGGGGCTGCCCGAGGTGAGGGTCGAGGCGGGCTTCCCCGCGGAGCTGCTCGCCGTGCGCGGGGAGCAGCTGGCCGGGGTGCTCTCGCTGGCGTACAGCCGGATCGTGGTGCACCGCGGCAGGGTGGTCGCCCGGACCAGTGCGGTGCGCGAGTACTGCGACCCGGATGCGGACGGCTCGTTCGGGCTGCCGCGCCAGGGCAGGCCGGATTCCGGGACCTGCGGCGGGCCTTGAGCGCGGCGGCGCTCACCGGCGTACCGTCGACTCCATGCGCATTGTCATCGCAGGTGGACATGGTCAGATCGCGCTGCGGCTGGAGCGGCTGCTCGCTGCGCGCGGGGATGAGGCGGTAGGCGTCATCCGCAACCCGCAGCAGAGTGAGGACCTACGGGCGGCGGGCGCCGAACCCGTGGTCCTGGACCTCGAATCGGCCACCGTGGAGCAGACCGCCGAGGTGCTGCGCGGCGCCGACGCGGTGGTCTTCGCGGCCGGTGCGGGCCCCGACAGCGGCACGAGCCGCAAGGACACCGTGGACCGCGGGGCCGCGGTGCTCTTCGCGGACGCGGCGCAGCAGGCGGGGGTGCGGCGCTACGTCGTGGTCTCGTCCATGGGCGCCGACCCGGACCACCCGGGCGACGAGGTGTTCGACGTCTATCTGCGGGCCAAGGGGGCGGCGGACGCGTATGTGCGCTCCAGCCCGGCCCTCGACTGGACGATCCTGCGCCCCGGGATGCTGACCAACGACGCGGGCACCGGGCAGGTCCTCCTCGCCGCGTCGACCGGGCGCGGCCCGGTACCGCGCGACGACGTGGCGGCGGCGCTCGTGGAGCTGCTTGACACCCCGGCCACGGCGGGGCTGACGCTGGAACTGATCTCGGGCAACGTGCCGGTGTCGGTCGCGGTGAAGGACATCGCGGGAAACTGACACCGGGCGGACAGTGCGCCGGTGACGGCCCGGGTGGGGAACTGACACCGGGCAGTGTGCCGGTGAAGGCCCGGGTGAGGAACTGACACCGGGCAGTGTGCCGGTGACGGCCGGCGCGGGGACGGTTTCCGTTCCGCGTCACCGTCCCGGCCGACCCGGTCAGTCGCCCGCCGCGGGACGGACCGTGATGCCGTGCCGCTCCAGCAGAGCGGCGGTGACCCCGTCGCCCTCGCGCAGCTCGCCGGCGAACGTACCGTCATAGACCGTCCCACGCCCGCACGAAGGGCTGCGGGCCATCAGCAGCGCCTCGGTGCAGCCCGCCCCGCGCGCCGCCTCCAGCGCCCGCCTGGCGCCGTCCACGAACGCCTCGGTGACATCGTGTCCGGTGTCGTCCACGACGCGCGCCCGGCCGTCCAGCACGTCGTGGCCGTCGCCGCCGATGATCTCGGCGGGGCGGCGGGGCGTGGGCAGTCCGGCGGCGACCTCGGGACAGAAGGCCACCGGCCGTCGCCCGCCGAGGGCCGCGGTCATCTCCGCGGAGGCCTTGCCCCGTCCGTCGAACCGGCAGGGCACACCCCGCAGACACGCGCTGACCAGTACGGATTCCATGTTCACGTCCTTGTCGCGGCACAACAGAGAAGGCCCCCGTCCAAAGGACGGGGGCCTTGCTATGTGGCGGCGCCAGGGTTCGAACCTGGGTAGGCTGAGCCGGCAGATTTACAGTCTGCTCCCTTTGGCCACTCGGGCACACCGCCAAGGGATGTTGCCGTGAGACCCGCCTTGCGGCGGCGCTCGGTGGCAACGACGTAAACGATACCTGATGCCCGGGGGTGCTACGCCACTGGATTGACCAGCGGCCTCGACGGGCACGGGTGGCTAGGCTTGGTCGGCGGCGTGGTGCCTGCGGGCTCTGCGACCGCCCCTGTAAGCACTTCCTTTCCAGCACCCCGATACAAGGAGCCACACGTCATGGCCGACTCCAGTTTCGACATCGTCTCGAAGGTCGAGCGGCAGGAGGTCGACAACGCCCTCAACCAGGCCGCCAAGGAGATCTCTCAGCGTTACGACTTCAAGGGCACCGGAGCGTCGATCTCCTGGTCCGGCGAGAAGATCCTGATGGAGGCGAGCGGCGAGGAGCGGGTCAAGGCGATCCTCGACATCTTCCAGTCCAAGCTGATCAAGCGCGGCATCTCGCTGAAGTCGCTGGACGCGGGCGAGCCGCAGCTGTCCGGCAAGGAGTACAAGCTGTTCTGCACGATCGAGGAAGGCATCTCCCAGGAGAACGCCAAGAAGGTCGCGAAGATCATTCGCGACGAGGGTCCCAAGGGCGTCAAGGCTCAGGTCCAGGGCGACGAGCTGCGGGTCAGCTCGAAGAGCCGGGACGACCTGCAGGCCGTGCAGGCGCTGGTGAAGGGCCAGGACTTCGACTTCGACGTCCAGTTCGCGAACTACCGGTAGGAAGCGGCAGTCCGGGCACGGGGCGGAATGCGTCGCTCCGTGCCCGGACTGCATGTCCGAATACCGCCGGTCGCGGCGGTTCGGGCGGCGCAGACTGGTCCGTGGCAGCCGGTGGTCCGGCGGGCCGACGGACGAGGAGAGGGACGAGTCATGACCATGTACGCGACGGTCGACAGCCCGCTGGGCGAGCTGCTGCTGGTCGGCGAGGAGGCCGCGGGGCCCGTCGGTTCCGCAGCGGGGACCGCTCTCGTCTCGCTCTCCCTGCCGGGCCAGAAGGGCGCGGCGGTGGTTCAGGACGGCTGGGTCCATGAGCCCGCGGCGTTCGGCGGGATCGCCACGCAGCTGCGGGAGTACTTCGAGGGGCGGCGGACCCGCTTCGACCTCCTGTACGCCGACGGCCGCGGCACGGACTTCCAGCGCCGCGTGTGGGCCGCCCTGGACGGTGTTCCGTACGGGGAGACGGTCTCGTACGGACAGATCGCCGAACGGGTGGGCTCCTCGGGGGCGGGGGTCCGGGCCGTGGGTACGGCGATCGGGCGCAATCCGCTGCTCGTCGTGCGGCCGTGCCACCGGGTGATCGGCGCGGACGGGGCGCTGCGGGGTTACGCCGGCGGCCTGGAGCGCAAGGAGCAGCTTCTGGGGCTCGAGGGTGCCCTGGCAGCACGCTGATGACCGGGCTCTTCCCCCGGCCGCGGGCCGTGATCGCACCGGGCGCCGTGCATGTGCCGGAGTGGCTATCCCCCGAGCAGCAGCGGGAGTTGGTGGCGGCGTGCCGTGAGTGGGCGCGTGGGCCCGTTCCGCTGCGGCACACGGCGTTGCCGGGCGGCGGGGTGATGTCCGTGCGGACCGTGTGCCTGGGGTGGCACTGGCAGCCGTACCGGTACACCCGCACGGCGGACGACGTGAACGGTGCGCCGGTCGCCGCGTTTCCCGAGTGGCTCGCGGAGTTGGGGCGGGCTGCGGTGGCGGAGGCGTACGGGCCGGAGTCCCCGGTCCGGACGTACGCGCCCGACGCGGCGCTGATCAACTTCTACGACGACGCGGCCCGGATGGGCATGCACCAGGACAAGGAGGAGCGGTCCGGTGCCCCCGTCGTGTCGCTCAGCATCGGCGACACCTGCGTCTTCCGCTTCGGCAACACGGAGAGCCGGGGGCAGCCCTGGACGGACGTGGAATTGGCCTCCGGGGACCTGTTCGTCTTCGGCGGGCCGTCGCGCACGGCGTTCCACGGAGTGCCGAGAATCCGTCCCGGAACAGCGGGTCCCGGGACGGGGATGCGCGGCGGCCGGCTCAATCTGACGCTGCGCGAGACGGGGCTCGGCACCCCGGAGGACCAGGGGCGTCAGCGGCGTTCGCGGGAGTTCCCGAACAGCAGCCGGTAGGCGATCAGCAGGACGAGAGAGCCGCCGATGGCCGAGACCCAGGTCGCCGGGTCGAGGATGTCCTCGTTGTCGATCGAGCGGTCCAGGAAACGCGTCGCTATCCAGCCACCGAGGAACGCGCCGACGATCCCGATGAGGGTCGTCCCCACGAGACCGCCGGGGTCGCGGCCCGGCAGCAGCACCTTGGCGATGACGCCGGCGACAAGCCCAAGAATGATCCAGAGAATAATGGTGGTCATGCGTGCGAACCTACCCGTCACTCGGTCTTGGAATCCAAGACGTTCGAGTCGGCCGGGCGGTTGCGGTGCACCGGGTGTGAACTGGCCGTACTCCGTGCACCGCCCGTTTCGCTACCAGCCGGCGAACTCGTCGTCGGTGGAGACGATCTCCTTGCCGAACGGCATCAGCGAGACCGGGATCAGCTTGAAGTTGGCGATGCCCAGCGGGATGCCGATGATCGTGATGCACAGGGCGATGCCGGTGGTGATGTGACCGAGCGCCAGCCACCAGCCGGCGAGGACCAGCCAGAGCACGTTGCCGACGCAGGAGGGCGCGCCCGCGTCCCGGCGGTCGACGACGCGGTGGCCGAAGGGCCACAGGGCGTAGAGACCGATGCGGAAGGCCGCCAGGCCGAACGGGATGCCGATGATCGTGATGCACAGCAGGAGTCCCGCGAGCAGGTAGCCGAGGAACATCCAGAAGCCGCACAGGACCAGCCAAATGACGTTCAGAATTGTCTTCACGGTCGATGACCTGCCATCTGCTCGAGTCGGGCGATGCGCTCGGCCATGGGCGGGTGGGTCGAGAACATCTTGGACATGCCCTGTCCGGGGCGGAACGGATTCGCGATCATCATGTGACTCGCGGTCTCGATCCGGGGCTCGGGGGGCAGCGGGAGCCGTTTGGTGCCGGCGTCCAGCTTCCGCAGAGCGCTGGCCAGGGCCAGCGGGTCGCCGGTCAGCTGGGCACCCGAGGCGTCCGCCTCGTACTCACGGGAGCGGCTCACGGCCAATTGGATCACGGATGCGGCGAGCGGGCCCAGGATCATGATCAGGAGCATTCCGAGGATGCCGGGGCCCTCGTCGTCGTTGGAGCGGCCGATCGGGATAAGCCAGGCGAAGTTGACCAGGAACATGACGACGGAGGCGAGTGCTCCGGCAACGGACGAGATCAGGATGTCGCGGTTGTAGACATGGCTGAGCTCATGGCCGAGGACGCCTCGCAGTTCCCGCTCGTCCAGGATCTGCAGGATGCCTTCGGTGCAGCAGACCGCGGCGTTGCGCGGGTTGCGGCCGGTCGCGAAGGCGTTGGGTGCCTGGGTCGGGGAGATGTAGAGCCGTGGCATGGGCTGGCGGGCCGCGGTGGAGAGCTCACGGACCATGCGGTAGAGCTGGGGCGCCTCGAACTCGCTCACCGGGCGGGCGCGCATGGCCCGCAGTGCCAGCTTGTCGCTGTTCCAGTAGGCGTAGGCGTTGGTGCCGAGGGCTACGAGGAGCGCGACGATCAGGCCCGTACGTCCGAAGAAGCTGCCGATGACGATGATGAGTGCGGAGAGACCACCGAGGAGTACGGCGGTTCTCAGCCCGTTGTGCCGGCGGTGCACGGTACGCCCTCCAAGTGGTGCAGCAGGGGAACCCTTGCTTGGTGGTGCTCCACTCCCCAGTGGAGCCTCCCGTACTGGTCAACGCCAGGCGGGGAAAGCTAGTTCCCTTGTGCTCACCGCCGCGGGGCCCGGCCCGCTCCGGGCGTTCGTACCGGAGCGGACCGTAGGCCGTACGGGTGGAGGCGTGCCCCCGGGTCAGCGCTGGACGGGCAGTTTCGCGAGCGCCAGGGCCTCGGGGTCGGGCTCGACCTCGCTGGTGCAGTGGGCGCAGCGGGAGGCGACGGCGGGGATCGCCGTGTAGCAGCGGGGGCAGTCGCGCAGGGCGGCCTTGATGTCGACCTGTTCCTGGTCCTTCTTCGCGGTGAAGCGGTCCTGGACCTTGGCCATGGGCATGACGACGCAGAAGTAGAGGACCGCGGCCGTGATGAGGAAGGCGATGGCGGCGCTGACGAAGAGACCGTAGGGGAAGGTCACACCGTCGAACTTGAAGTGGGCCTTGCTGAAGTCGCCCGTTCCGCGGGTGATGATGCCGATCAGCGGCACGATGAACGCGTTGCTGAACCCGGTGACGACCGCGGTGAACGCCGCTCCGACGGCGAGGCCGATCGCCATGGAGATCACGTTTCCGCGAAGGATGAAGTCCTTGAACCCGTTCAGCACCGCTTCTGGCTCCTCTGTTGTGATGTGAAGGTCGTATGCGCCGCGCGCGGGCATGACCTTGCCCTGTGCGGACCTCCGGGGGCAAACCGATCTTGGAGTCGTCGGAAACAGGACCTCAGAACAGGTTGACGCCGGCGAACCTGAGCACGGTCTGCGGGGCGCCCGACAGGGCGATGCCGGCGACGGCGGTGAGAACGATCGCGACGGTGAGCGGTGCCGGGGTGCGGTGGCGGGTGACGGGCTGCTCCGTACCGTCTTCGGCGGGGCTGCGGAACAGGGCCGCGGTCCACCGGAGGTAGTAGTAGAGCGCGATCACGACGTTCACGGCCATGACGACGGCGAGCCAGCCGAGTCCGGCGTCGACGGCTGCGGAGAAGACCGTGACCTTGGCGAAGAGTCCGATGATGCCCGGCGGGAGTCCGGCCAGGCAGAGCAGGAAGAAGCCCATCGCGAGGGCGGCGAGCGGGCGCGTGGCGTACAGACCGCGGTAGTCGGTGAGGCGGTTGCCGGGGTGGGTACGGGCGACGAGGGCGGCCACCGCGAACGCGCCGAGGTTCACGACGGCGTACATCAGGGCGTACGCGACGGTGGAGCCGATCTGGCGGTCCCCGGCGTACGCGGCCGCGGCGATCGGCACCAGGAGGTAGCCGGCCTGGGCGACGGACGACCAGGCGAGCAGGCGTACGGCACTGCGGGCGCGGGTGGCGCTCTGGCGCAGCGCCGCGACGTTGCCGACGGTCATGGTCAGTGCGGCGAGGACGGCGAGGGCGGGGCCCCAGACGTCCGAGTACGAGGGGAAGGCGACCACGGTGACGAGGATGAGGCCGGAGAAGCCGACCGCCTTGCCGACGACCGAGAGGTAGGCGGCGATCGGCAGAGGGGCACCGACGTAGGTGTCGGGGACCCAGAAGTGGAACGGTGCGGCGGCGGTCTTGAAGGCGAAGCCGACGAGGGTGAGGGCGACGCCCGCCTCGGCGAGGGTGGAGAGCTGTCCTGGCACGTCGTCGAGGCGGGTGGCGATCTCCGTGAGGTGGAGGGTGCCGGTCGCCGCGTACACGAAGCTGACGCCGAGGAGCATCACGGCGGTCGCGACGACGGAGGAGAGGAAGAACTTCAGTGCCGCCTCGGACGAGCGCCGGTCGCCGCGCTTGATGCCCACGAGGGCGAAGGCGGGCAGCGAGGCGACTTCGAGGGCGACGACGAGCGTGGCGAGGTCGCGGGCGGCGGGCAGGAGAGCGGCGCCCGCGGCGGAGGACAGCAGCAGGAACCAGAACTCGCCGGCCGGCAGCTTGCGGGTGTCGCCGATGGAGAGCAGGGCGGTGAGCAGGGCGCCGCCGAGTACGAGGGCCTGGATGACCAGGGTGAAGTGGTCGGCGGTGTAGCTGCAGGCGCGGGTGCCGGTGGTGAGGCAGAAGGTGGAGCGGTCGCCTTCGTGCAGCGGAATGACGAGCGCGAGCGCGGCGACGAGTCCGGCGACGGCGCCGTAGCCGAGGAGCGGTTTGCGTGCCGCGGGGACGAAGAGGTCGGCGACCAGTACGACGAGGGCGACGACCGCGACGGTGACCGGGGGCGCGATCGCGAGCCAGTCGACGGACTGGACGAGGCTGGTGACGCTGCTCCCGGCCGCCGACTGGACGAAGCCGGTGCTCCCGGCCGCCGACTGGACGAGGCCGGTGGTGCTCTCGGCCGCTGTGGTCACGACTTGCCTCCTGCGAGGAGCTTCTGCACGGCCGGGTCGGTGAGGCCGAGGAGGACGGCGGGCCACAGTCCTGCGAGGACGGTGAGGGCCGCGAGGGGGGTCCAGGCGGCGAATTCGTAGCTCTGGACGTCGGCGATCGGGTGCGGTTCCTCGCGCTTGGCGCCCATGCAGACGCGGCGTACGACGACGAGCAGATACGCGGCGGTGAGCAGGGTGCCGAACGCGGCGATGGACATGAAGGTCAGGAAGGCCGGGCGGCTCAGTCCCTCGGCGGGGTCGAATGCGCCGAACAGGGTGAGCATCTCGCCCCAGAATCCGGCGAGCCCGGGCAGGCCGAGGGACGCGATCGCGGCGAACGCCAGGAGGCCGCCGAGGCGGGGCGCGCGGCCGTAGAGGGCGGCCCCTGTGGCACCGGCGAGGGTGTCGAGGTCTGCGGTGCCGTACCGGTCCTTGACCGCGCCGACCAGGAAGAACAGCAGGCCGGTGATGAGTCCGTGGGCGATGTTGGCGAAGAGCGCGCCGTTGACGCCGGTGGGGGTCATGCTCGCGATGCCGAGCAGGACGAAGCCCATGTGGCCGACGGAGGAGTACGCGATCAGCCGCTTCAGGTCGCCCTTGGCGCCGGGCCTGGCGAGGGCCAGGCAGGCGAGCGATCCGTAGATGATGCCGACGACCGCGAACGCCGCGAGGTAGGGCGCGAAGGTGCGCATGCCGTCGGGAGCGATCGGGAGCAGGATCCGGACGAATCCGTACGTGCCCATCTTCAGCATGACGCCCGCGAGGAGGACTGACCCGACGGTCGGGGCGGCGGTGTGGGCGTCGGGGAGCCAGCTGTGCAGCGGCCACATCGGCGTCTTGACCGCGAGCCCGATGCCGATCGCGAGAACGGCGACGACCTGCACGGACGAGGTGAGGCCGCGGCCGTTGTCAGTGGCGAGTGCCACCATGTCGAAGGTGCCGCTCTCCAGTCCGACGAGGAGCAGGCCCAGCAGCATGACGACCGAGCCGAGCAGGGTGTAGAGGATGAACTTCCAGGCGGCTGCCTGCTTCTGTGCACCGCCCCAGCGGGCGATGAGGAAGTACATCGGGATGAGCACCATCTCGAACGCCAGGAAGAACAGCAGCAGATCGAGGACGGCGAAGGTCGCGAGGGTGCCCGACTCGAGGACGAGGATCAGCGCGACGAAGGCCTTCGGGGAGGGGCCCTCGGGCATTTTGAAGTAGCTGTAGAGCGCGCAGAGGAAGGTCAGCAGCGCGGTCAGTACGAGGAGGGGGAGCGAGATGCCGTCGATGCCGAGATGGATGCGGACGTCGAGCGCCGGGATCCAGCTGATGTCGGTGGTGGCCTGCATCTTCGACGGGTGGTCGTGGTCGAAGCCGGCGGCCAGCACGATCGCCGCGATCAGGATCACGCCGGTGACGGTCACACCGTGGCGGAGCACGGCCTGGTCCGGGTTCCTGCCCTTCAGCCCGGGCGGGGCCGGGAGCAGAGCGGCGACGGCTCCGAGGAGCGGGGCGACGACGATGAACGCCAGAAGGAACTGCATCACGGATGCGCTGATATCGATCACGGCTCACGACCCGGCGTTGACGTTGGCGAAGACGATGGCGGCGACCGCCAGGACCAGCGAACCGGCGAGCAGTGCGCTGAGGTAGGTCTGCACGTTGCCGGTCTGCGCGCGGCGGACGGCGGTGCCGAGCCAGCGTGCGCCGGTGGCGGAGCCGCGTACGTACGTCTCGACGACCTCGCGGTCCAGGAAGCGGACGAGGCTCGCCGCGGCCAGGACGGGGCGGACGAACAGGGCCGCGTACAGGGCGTCCAGGTGGAAGCCGGTGGCCGCGTGGCGGTGGAGCGGGCCGAGCAGCAGGCGGCCGGGGTCGGCCGGGTCGGGGGCGTCACCGGCGGTTCCGTAGGCGGCGGTGTGGCTCTCCATGGCTTCGACCTCGACGAGGGCGGGTTCCGCGTCGGGGTGGGCGACGACCGAGCCCATGGGGGTGCGGGCGGCGAGTGCCGTGGTGTGGCGCCAGGCTCCGTAGGTGACGAGACCGCCGACGAGACCGACGCCGGTGGACAGTACGGCGGTGGTCAGCGACGGGGTGAGGCTGTGGCCGTCGAACCAGTCGGTGATCACTCCGACGGTCAGGCCGAAGGCCATGGTGGGGACGGCCAGTACCCACAGGACCGAGGTCATGGCGACGGGCTGCCTGCCGTGGTCGGGGGCGTCGGCGCCGCGGCCGCGGAAGGCGAGGAGCCAGAGGCGGATGGCGTACGCGGCGGTGAGCACGGCGGCCAGGAGGCCGGCGACGAGAACGGTCCAGCCGGCCGCGGCCGGGGCGACGTGCCGTTCGCCCAGCGCGGTGTGCTCGGCGGCGACGAGGACGGCTTCCTTGGAGAAGAAGCCGGCGAACGGCGGGATGGCGGCGAGCGCGAGGAGGGCGACCGTCATCGTCCAGTAGGCGTCGGGGATGCGCTTGGCCAGGCCGCCCATGCGGGACATGGCGGCCAGTGAGTTGGTGCCAGCGGCGTGGATGACGACGCCCGCCGCGAGGAAGAGAACCGCTTTGAACGCACCGTGCGAGATGAGGTGGAAGACGGCGGCGCCGCGGTCCCCGACGGCCAGGGCGCCGGACATGTAGCCGAGCTGGCCGATGGTCGAGTACGCGAGGACGCGTTTGATGTCGTCCTGGGCGAGGGCTGCGAGTCCGGAGCCGATCATCGTGACGGCTGCCATCACGGCGAGGACGACGAGGGCGGCACCGGACTCGGCGAAGACGGGAAGGAGCCGGGCCACGAAGTAGATACCGGCGGCGACCATCGTCGCCGCGTGGATCAGCGCGGAGACGGGGGTGGGGCCGGCCATCGCGTCGGGCAGCCAGGTGTGAAGAGGGAACTGCGCGGACTTGCCGGCGACACCGGCGAGCAGGAGCAGGGCGATCAGGGTGGGGTGGTCGAGGCCGCCGTGGGCGACGGCACCCAGGATGCCGGTGATGCGGAAGGTACCGGTGTCGGCGGCGAGGGCGAACAGGCCGATGAGGAAGGGGACGTCGCCGAGCTTGGTGACCAGGAAGGCCTTGAGGGAGGCGGCGCGCGCCTCGGGCGTCTCCCAGTAGTGGCCGACCAGGAAGTACGAGCAGATACCCATGATCTCCCAGCCGACCAGGAGCACCATCAGGTCGCCGGAGTAGACGACGAGCAGCATCGCGGAGGTGAAGAGGGAGACGAGGGCCGCGTACGAGGGATAGCGGGGGTCGTCGCGCAGATAAGCGGTCGAGTAGATCTGCACGCAGCTCGCGACGAGGGTGACCAGGACGGCGACCAGGACGGCGAAGCCGTCGAGGTGCAGCGCGAGGTCGATCGGGACCGAGCCGGTGGGGGTGAGCTGGGTCGAGGCGTCGATGGCCGGTCCGCCGCCCTGGCGTGCGGCGACGACTGAGGCGACGACGAGGGAGGCGAGGGAGGGCAACACGGCGATCGGGCGGACGAAGCCCGGTGCGGTGCGGCCGAGGAGGAGGCCGGCCGCCGCGCCCAGGAACGGGAGAAGGGGGACGAGGGCGGCGAGGGTCGTGGTGGTCACGCGGTGGCCTCTGCCTTCTTTGCCTTCCCTGCCGGAGCAGTGGCCTGGTCTTCGGTGCCGTTGCCGGTGCCTGTGGGGTCGTCGCTGTCGCCGTCCGGGAGCGTCTCGGCGTCGTCGGTCTCGGCGGTGTCGCGGAGGCGGTCGATGTCGGAGCTGCCGCGGTTGCGGTACACGGCCAGGACGATCGCCAGGCCGATGCCGATCTCCGCCGCCGCGATGGCGATGGTGAAGAGGGTGAGGGCCTGGCCGGAGTGCAGGGCGTCGCGGAGCCAGACGTCGAAGGCGACGAGATTGAGGTTGACGGCGTTGAGCATCAGCTCGACGGACATCAGGACGAGGATCGCGTTGCGTCGGGCGAGCACCCCGTACAGCCCGGTGCAGAAGAGGAGGGCGGCGAGCACGGCGGGATAGGCGAGGTGCATCAGCTCTTGTCCTCTCGGCTCGTGTTCTCTCGGCTCATGTTCTTCCGGCCCGCGCTCTCCGGGCTCTCCTTCTTCCGGCCCGCGCTCTCCGGGCTCTCCTGCTCCCGGCCCTTGCGGGACAGGACGATCGCGCCGACGAGGGCGGCGAGCAGGAGAACGGAGAGCGCTTCGAAGGGGAGCACCCAGTGCCGGAAGAGGAAGGAACCGGTGGCCTCGGTGGAGCCCTGGGCCGGCCCGTCAAGCTCGATCCAGGTGGTCCGGAAGGCGTCCACGACGATCCAGACGAGGGTGCCGGCCGCGGCTGCGGCGACCGCGAGGGCGGCCCACCGGTTCTCGGAGTCGGCGTCCGGGGAGCGGCCGATGGGGGCCCGGGTGAGCATCAGGCCGAACAGGAGGAGGACGACCACGGAACCGACGTAGATCAGTACCTGCACCCAGGCGATGAACTCCGCGGTGAGCAGGAGGTACTCGACGGCGAGACCGCCGAGCGCCACGATCAGCCAGAGGGCGGCATGCACCAGCTGCCTGGTCGTGACCGTCACGAGGGCCGCGCCGAGGGTGGCGATGCCAACGAGGACGAAGGCGATCTCGATCCCGGTCGGGGAGAGGAAGCCGGGGTGGCTCGCGGTGGCGAGGACGGGACCGGAGGTGGCGCCGAGTACGGTGCCGGCGGCGGTGATCACGCCTGTCCTTCCTGGTCCGTCGGGGCGGGCGGGGCGGCCTCGGCCGCTGCTTCCTGTTCGCGCTGGGTACGGAGCTTGTCCGCCGCCTTGCGGGCGGCGGCGATCTCCTTCGGCTCCTCGGCAGCCGGGTCGAGGGCCGGCGGCTCGGGAACCGTCCACATCCAGTCGCGCAGTTTGTCGCGCTCATGGGTGAGTTCGAGGATGTCCGTCTCCGCGTACTCGAACTCCGGCGACCAGAACAGCGCGTCGAACGGGCACACCTCGATGCAGATACCGCAGTACATACAGAGGGAGAAGTCGATCGCGAAGCGGTCCAGCACGTTGCGGCTGCGCTCGCGGCCGCCCGGGACCGCTGCGGGCACGGTCTCCTTGTGGGAGTCGATGTAGATGCACCAGTCCGGGCACTCACGTGCGCAGAGCATGCAGACGGTGCAGTTCTCCTCGAACAACGCGATGACGCCGCGGGAGCGGGGCGGGAGTTCGGGCTGCACGTCCGGGTACTGGGCGGTGACGGTCTTCTTCGTCATCGTCCGCAGAGTGACGGCGAGGCCCTTGGCCAGGCCTGCGCCGGGGATGCGGGGCCGGGAGGGCGGGGGTGATGCGGTCACTGGTTGATCGCCACCTTCACGATGCCGGTGAGCGCGATCTGCGCGAGAGCGAGCGGGATGAGTGTGGTCCAGGCGAGCTTCTGGAGCTGGTCCTCGCGCAGCCGGGGATAGCTGACGCGCAGCCAGATGACGACGAAGGCGAGGATGCCGGTCTTCAGGAGAGTCCAGACCCAGCCGAGCCCGTCGGCGCCCAGCGGTCCGTGCCAGCCGCCCAGGAAGAGGACGGTGGTGAGTCCGCACAGCACGACGATGCCCGCGTACTCGGCGAGCAGGAAGAGCGCGAAGCGGAGGCCGGTGTACTCGGTGTACGCGCCGAAGATGATCTCCGAGTCGGCGACCGGCATGTCGAAGGGCGGGCGCTGGAGCTCGGCGAGTCCGGCCACGAAGAAGACCAGGGCACCGACGATCTGCCAGGGCAGCCACCACCACTCGAAGGCGTTGAGGATGCCGGGGAGGGAGACGGTGCCTGCCGCCATCGCCACGGAGGCGGCGGCGAGCAGCATCGGCAGCTCGTACGCGAGCAGTTGCGCGGCGGTACGGAGGCCGCCGAGCAGCGAGAACTTGTTGGCGGATGCCCAGCCCGCCATGAGGGAGCCGAGCACGCCGACGCCCATGACGGCGAGCACGAAGAAGATGCCCGCGTCGACGACCTGGCCGACCGCGCCCTCACTGGGCCCGATCGGGATCGCGACGAGAACGAGGAGGTACGGCAGCAGCGCGACGGCGGGCGCGATCTGGAAGACCCGGCGGTCGGCCTCGGCCGGGACGATGTCTTCCTTCTGCGCGAACTTCACGCCGTCCGCGACGAGCTGGGCCCAGCCGTGGAAACCACCGGCGTACATGGGGCCGAGGCGACCCTGCATGTGGGCCATCACCTTGTGCTCGGCCTGGCCCACGACGAGCGGGACGACCATGAACACGGCGAAGACGATGACGAGGCGAAGGGCGACGTCCAGTACGTCGTTCACTCGGAATCGCCTCCGGTCGGGGGCTCAGGGGGCTTGGGGGGCGTGGGAGGCGTGGAGGGCTTGAGGGGGCCGGGGGGCATGGGTGGCCGCTCGGTGGGTGGTTCAGGGGTCGGCGCGGGTGCCGGGTCGGGGGTCGCGTCACCGGCCGGGGCGTCGGTCGAGGCGTCGGGGCCCGCGTCGTCGGTCGGGGCGTCGGTCGAGGCGTCGGGGCCCGCGTCGTCGGTCGGGGCGTCGGGGGTGCCGCTGCGCGGGGCTTGTCCCCCACCCTCCCCTTCCCGAACCGAGGGTTCCGCCCCCGGGTCCCCGCTCCTCAAACGCCGGAGGGGCTGGGAGGAACCGGAAGCACCGGGTTCGCGGGGCGCGGCAGCTTCAACGGAACCACCGGACTCGCTGGAATCGCCCGAGCCACCCGAGCCATTGGACCCATCGGACCCATCGGCTTCACCGGCTTCACCGGACCCACGGGGTTCGCCGGACCCACGGGGTTCACCGGACCCACCGGCTTCACCGGCTTCACCGGCCTCACCGGACCCACCTCCCCCACCAGACCCACCAGACCCACCGGGCTCACCTGCCCCGCCGGACGGCTCGTCGAATGCCGGGCGGGCGTCGTGCCACGGCGCTTCCGGGGTCCTTGGTGCGGACGGGGCCGTGTCCTGAGGGTCCTTCGGCTCCTCGCCCGAGGGCGCCGAGGGCGCCGAGGGCGCCGGGGGCACCGGCGTCTGCTGGCTGGCCGAGCCCTGGGACGCGGTGCGGGTGCGGCGTGCGGGCGCCGTCCGGGGTGCCGGCTCGGTGTCCGTGGCCTCGGTCGGTGCCGCCGGAGGCTGCTGGGCCGCCGAGCCGTCGCTCGCGCTGCGGGTGCGGCGGGCCGGGCGGTCGCCCGCGGGCCTGGCCGCACGCGCCGGGCGGGCGGGGGCAGGCGGGAGCTGGCCCTTCAGGGGGCCCCATTCGTTCGGGTCGGGCACACCGGGCGGCAGCATCGTGCGGCGCTTCGGGCCGCCGTGCTCCGACTCGCCCGGCTCCTTCGCACCCGGCCAGGCCTTCGCCACGCGTGCCGCGAGGACGAAGTCCTTGCGCAGGGGGTGGCCCTCGAAGCCCTCGGGCAGCAGCAGCGGGACCAGGTGCGGGTGGCCCTCGAAAGCGATGCCGAACATCTCGTGGGTCTCGCGCTCGTGCCAGGCGGCCCCCGCGTACACGTCGATCGCGGTGGGCAGCACGGCCGCATCGTGCGGCACGGTCGTGCGGACCAGCAGCCGCCGGACGCTGCCGCCCGCGGCCGGCAGCGCGGCGACATGGGCGCAGACCCGGAACCCGGTGCCCGGTTCGTCCACGGCGCTCAGCCAGTCGAAGTAGGTGCAGCCGAGCTCGCCGCGCGCGGTCTCGAGGGCGGCGGTCCAGGAGGCGGGGGGCACGTCGACGGTCAGCAGTTCGTACGCCTGCTCCGCCGTGGCATGCTCACCGAACAGCTCGGTGACGGCGTCCGGCAGACGGTCGTACTTCTCGGCGGCGGTCACTTCCCCTCCTCCCCCGACGAACCCGGCGAACCCGGAGCGGCCGGGCCGGACGACGCGGACGAGCCGGGCGACGAACCCGGTGCGGGCGGCGCGGCGACGAGTCCGCTGCGCAGCGCGGCGGTGGAGGGGCGGCTGCCGCCGCCGGTCGCGTATCGCTCGCCCAGCGACTCGCGCGCGATCTTCTCCTGAAGTTTGAGGATGCCCTGGAGCAGGGCCTCCGGCCGGGGCGGGCAGCCGGGCACGTAGACGTCGACCGGGATGATCTGGTCGACGCCCTTCGTCACGGAGTACGAGTCCCAGTACGGGCCACCGCAGTTGGAGCAGGCGCCGAAGGAGATGACGTACTTGGGCTCGGGCATCTGCTCGTACAGCCGCTTCACCGCGGGCGCCATCTTGTCCGTCACCGTGCCGGAGACGATCATGAGGTCGGCCTGGCGGGGGCCCGGGGCGAAGGGGATCACGCCGAGCCGGATGAAGTCGTGGCGCGCCATGGAGGCTGCGATGAATTCGATGGCGCAGCAGGCGAGTCCGAAGTTGAAGACCCAGAGGCTGTAGCGGCGGCCCCAGTTGAGGACCACCTTCATCGGCTCCGGCGCCAGCCGGGACAGCACGCCAAGGCGCTTCGGCTCCGGGAGGAACGTGGGTACGGGTTCGGCGTCCACCTCCGGGCCGGGGTGCGGGTGGCCGGAGGACGACGGGCTCGTCACGTCCATTCGAGGACGCCCTTCTTCCATGCGTAGAGCAGTCCCACGGCCAGGAAACCGAGGAAGATGAACATTTCCACCAGCGTCGTCGCGCCGTATCCGGGCGCGGCGAAGACGGTCGCCCACGGGAACAGGAAGATCGAGTCGACGGCGAAGATCACGTACAGGAAGGCGTAGACGTAGTAGCGGACCTGGGTGTGTGCCCAGCCCTCTCCCACGGGGTCCACGCCGCATTCGTAGGTGAGGAGCTTCTCCGGCGTCGGCACCACGGGACGCAGCAGCCGGCTGGCTCCGAAGGCGACGGCGACGAACAGCACGCCGATCACCGCGAGCACTCCGACCACCGAGTAGCTCTGGAAGTAGTCCGACGCGAGAACGGTCGATCCCGGCAGGTCCGTCACGTCCGTCACGTCCGCCCCCTCGCTCCCTCGAAACCTGTCCGACGATCTGTACGCACGGGAGTCTAGGCCCTGTAAAGGGACGGTAAGCAGTTGCGTCGGGCAACTGGTAGGGATATCCCTACTTCGCCCCCACCCACGAGCCCCATGGCGTCGGGGGGCCGGGCCCGGCAGGCTGGACACATGACCATGAGCCCCCAGGTACCCGACCACGACGGGCCGCCTCCTGTCCGCTTCGCCTTCGACCGGTGGACGTGGAAGGAGATCGCCCATCTCCTCTCCAATCTCCCGATGGCGATCGCCGGATTCGTCTACACCGTGCTGATGGTCGCCATCGGTGTGGGGCTGGCGGTCACGGTGATCGGTCTGCCGCTGCTGGCGCTGGGGCTCCAGGGTGCCCGCCTGCTGGGGCGGGCCGAGCGGGGCCGGGCACGGGGGCTCCTCGGGCTTCGGATCGACGAGCCGAGTCCGATATCCCGGGTCACCCGGGAGGACGGGTTCTTCACGTGGCTGTGGTCGAGCCTCAAGGACCCGGTCGGCTGGCGTGCGGTGCTGTACTCCTTCATGCGGCTGCCGTGGGGGGTGGTCACGTTCGTGGTGACGCTGGTGAGCCTCTTCGTCCTGTGGCCCGTACTCCCCTATACGGCACGGTTCCTGACCAACGCCGATCGCGGCATGGTGCGAGGGCTGCTGTCCCCCTCCGACGAGCTGGAGCGCCGGATCGCCGAGCTGGAGTCGGACCGCGGTGTCGTCGTGGACACGGCCGCCGCTGACCTGCGCCGCATCGAGCGCGATCTGCACGACGGGGCGCAGGCCCGGCTCGTCGCCCTCGCCATGGGGCTCGGCCTGGCGAAGGAGAAGCTGACGGACGACCCGGAGGCCGCGGCCAGGATGGTCGACGAGGCGCACGGCGAGGTGAAGGTGGCCCTTCAGGAGCTGCGTGATCTCGCCCGTGGCATCCACCCGGCCGTCCTCACCGACCGCGGCCTCGACGCCGCCCTGTCAGCCATCGCCTCCCGCTGCACCGTCCCCGTCACCGTGGGGGTGGATCTGCCGGGGCGGCCGGCGCAGGCCATCGAGGGCATCGCCTACTTCACCGTCTCCGAGCTCCTGCAGAACGTCAGCAAGCACAGCGGGGCCCGCTCGGCATCCGTCGATGTATGGCGCGCGGCGGACCGGCTGCTGATCCGGGTCACCGACGACGGCCGGGGCGGAGCCTCGATGGACGGCGGTACGGGGATGGCGGGGCTCGCCGAGCGGCTGGGGGCTGTCGACGGGCTGTTCGTCCTCGACTCCCCGGCCGGCGGCCCGACGACCGTCACCGCGGAGCTGCCCTGGCGCGATCGGGAGAGCGAGAAGACCGTGGCCGGCGCCCCTGCGGCCTGACCCCGGCAGCCGGCCGGTCCGACCCCGGCAGCCGACGGGGCCGGGGTGGGGAAAACCCCCGGCCGAAGAGGGATACCGCCCTCATGGTGCGGGGGCGCGCCGCCCAGCACTCTTGAAGCAGGCACACGGCAGCAGCCCCGCCGACGCAGCCGTACACGCAGCCGAACACTCAGACGTACTGCGCCGACGCACCACACAGATGCGCCGTACACGCAGAGGCACCGCACAGAGGCACCGCACAGAAGCACCATGCGGACGTACACACGGGCGCACCGCACGGGTGCGCCACACAGACGCACCACGCAGAAGCAGACGCAGCAGAAGCAGACGTGGAAGAAACGGACGGAACCCATGGCCACGGCATACGGACCGGACACACGGGACCCCCAGCGGCAGGGCAGCGGTCCGGGGGACCACCTCGCGAAGAAGCACGTCCTGCCGGCCGTGCTGCGTGCCCCCTTCGAGGCTCGGGCCTGGCGCGAGTTCGTCTATCTGATGCTGAGCCTGCCGATCAGCATCGTGCTGTTCGTCTTCGCGGTCACCATGACCTCGGTGGGCGCCGGACTGCTCATCACCTTCCTGGGGATCCCGGTCCTGGCCGCGGGCCTGACCATGTGCCGCGGCTTCGGTGTGCTGGAGCGGGCCCGGGCGCGTGGTCTGCTGAAGCTCGACGTGGCCGACCCCGCGCCGGTACGGGGCAGGACCGGCGGTCCGATGTCCTGGATGGGGGCGGTCCTGAAGAGCGGGGTGTCCTGGCGGCACCTGCTCTACACGCTGCTGCACTTCCCGTGGGCGGTCTTCGCGTTCGGCGTCTCGCTGACGCTGTGGTCATGGGGCTGGGCGGCCTTCACGTACCCGTTGTGGCACTGGGTCTTCCCCGCCTACACGGGGGTCGACGGGGTTCAGCTGTACGGCGACGCCAACCACCGGGTCTACCTGGACTCGTCCGTCGAGCTTGCTCTGACCAGCGCCTTCGGTCTGGTCTTCGTCCTGGTCACGCCATGGATCATGCGCGGTCTGACCTCGGTGGACCGGCTGATGGTGGCCGGCCTGCTGGGCCCGTCGCGGCTGGCGACGCGTGTCACGGAGCTGGAGTCGGACCGCGGTGTGGTCGTCGACACGGCCGCCGCTGACCTGCGCCGCATCGAGCGCGACCTGCACGACGGGGCGCAGGCCCGGCTCGTTGCCCTCGCCATGGATCTGGGGCTGGCGAAGGAGAAGCTGACCGCCGATCCGGAGGCAGCGGCCAAGATGGTCGACGAGGCCCACGGCGAGGTGAAGGTCGCTCTCCAGGAGTTGCGCGACCTGGCCCGTGGCATCCACCCCGCCGTCCTCACCGACCGCGGCCTCGACGCCGCGCTCTCCGCCATCGCCTCCCGCTGCACCGTCCCCGTCACGGTCGAGGTCGATCTGTCGGCCCGTCCCGCACAGGCCATCGAGGGCATCGCCTACTTCACCGTCTCCGAACTCCTGCAGAACGTCAGCAAGCACGCCCGTGCCACCCGCGCGTCGGTCGACGTGTGGAGGTCGGCGGACCGGCTGATGCTCCAGGTCTGCGACAACGGGCGCGGTGGCGCCGACCTGACGTCGGGCAGCGGTCTGGCCGGTCTGACCGAGCGGCTTGACGCGGTGGACGGGATCCTCGTCGTCGAGTCCCCCGTGGGCGGCCCGACGAAGGTCACGGCCGAGCTCCCCTGGCGTGGCTGAACCTCCGGCTTCCCTTCCCGTACCCGGCCGCCGGGCGGACCCGCACACCGGGCCGCCCCGCGGCCGGGCGGTCCGTCCGGGGGCCGGACCGACCCGGCGCAACCCAGCGCACGAGCGCGGCGTCCCGGCCGGTACTGGGAGGCGGGGGATCGGAAG